>JALVEM010000181.1 GCA_027030825.1 Thiohalobacter sp. | reverse complement strand
CCTTGCTCTCGGCCGGGCGCTCGGTGGGTGTGCCCTGTGCGACCTGACCCAGGGTGGAGGAAAGATTGTTGATCTCGATGGCCATGATGTTCTCCTTTCAGGCTGGCTGATGTCGTTCGTGCATCCCTGTCGCTTGATGTATCGTCCGCGGTTTCAACAACTTTAGCGCCTTTTTGGCGTTCCGTTGCTAGAGCGTCATTTTTACGACGCCCCGGGCGACGACCTCGCCTTCGACGACGCGTTTCGAACGCAGGTTCCGGACCTGCACCCGGTCGCCGCGGCTTCCGTCACGCAGGGCCTTGCCCTGCATGCGAACCGAGACGGCGCCGCGCGTGGCGATTAGGGTGACCCGTTCGCCACGTCTGACCAGTACCGGCGCCGCCACGTTGCCGGGCGTGAGGACCGTGCCCGCCGGCAGGGCGCGCCGGGCCACACGTCCCGTCACCTCGCGGGGTGAACGGAAGTAGCCATATTGCAGGACCGCCGTATTGCGCTCGCGCAGTTCCAGCATGTCCGGGGTCAGGCGCTCGCCCCGGGCGAGGCTGCGCCCCAGCACCACCACTTTCTCGAAAACGTCAATCCTTCCAGTCACATGGATGCGCCAGCCGGACTCGTCCGGGCATCGCACGACCACGGTGGTGTTGCCGCGGGTGCGGGCAGCGTCGGCCGGTTCTGCCTCAAGCGGCCGCCGGCATCGGCGCAGACGGACTCGTGGATCGAGCCGTCCGACATGGATCTCGACCCGGCCGCCGGGTATCTGTCCGGCGAGCTGTTTGAGTGTTGCTCGCGCTTCCGCGAGTATCGAGGCATGGGGCTGCCACGGCGACTCCGCGGCCGTGGCAATGCCGACGGTCAGCAGCATGGCCAGTGCCGGCAGGAAGGCGTGTCGCCTGGACCCGATATTCATCCTCGTCTCCTTGCAAGACATGACTGCCACGACCAATGCAAGCGCCGTGCCGGCATTGCGGCATGGTGCGTCCATCAAGATTCGCGGGCGTGGGCCGATAGTGGGGAAACAACGCATGGATCGGATCAGACA
The DNA here is from genome assembly GCA_027030825.1 of Thiohalobacter sp. GTDB lineage: Bacteria > Pseudomonadota > Gammaproteobacteria > Thiohalobacterales > Thiohalobacteraceae > J048. The sequence continues at coordinate 2,378 of JALVEM010000181.1, read as the reverse complement.
GGAGGCCATCCCGATGAGCAGCGTGCTTGCCAGTGTCGACCAGCGCACCCAACTCGCCGGCCACAACCGGCTCGAGATATTGATGTTCCGTCTCGATGGGCCCCAGCTCTATGGCCTCAACGTCTTCAAGATCCAGGAGGTCATCCAGTGCCCGGAACTCACCGACGTGCCGCAGTCGCACCCGGTGGTGCGCGGCATCGCCACGCTGCGCGGCCGGACCATCCCGGTTCTCGACCTCTCCATGGCGATCGGCGGGCCGCGGCATCCCGATGCTTCGAAGGCCTTCGTGATCGTCACCGAGTTCAATCGTTCGATTCAGGGCTTCATGGTCGACATGGTGGACCGGATCGTCAATCTGAACTGGGAGCAGATTCTGCCGCCGCCCCGTACCGCGGGCCGGAGCAACTATCTCACCGCCGTCACCGAGGTGGACGGTAACCTGGTCGAGATCATCGACGTGGAGAAGGTGCTCTCCGAGGTCATCGGCATGGACGAGGAAGTGCCGGAAGAGGTGATCGAGCGTGCCAGGGAGGGGCGCAGCTACGAGCCGCACATTCTGGTGGCGGACGATTCCATGGTGGCGCGCAATCAGATCAAGCGGACCCTCGAGGCACTGGGCATTCCCTGCACGCTGGCGATGGACGGGCGCCGGGCGCTGGACATCCTCGAGAAGTGGGCCGCGGAAGAGCCCGAGAAGCTGGAGACGCTGGCCATGGTGATTTCCGACATCGAGATGCCGGAGATGGATGGCTACACCTTCACGACCCGTGTTCGGGAGAATCCGCAGCTCGCCGATCTCTACATCCTGCTGCACACCTCGCTCTCGGGTGTCTTCAACGAGTCCATGGTCAAGAAGGTGGGCGCCAACGAGTTCATCGCCAAGTTCAAGCCGGATCTGTTGGCCGAATCGGTGCTCAGGCAGGTGGAGCGCCACGGCAAGCGCTTCAGGGAAGCCTCCTGATGCAGCAGGCAGAAACCTCGCCGCGCCCGTCACCGGAAGTGCGGATCACGGATGCCGACTACCGTCGTTTCCGGAAATATCTCGAAGAGATGACGGGCATCCTGCTGGGCGAGAGCAAGAAGTATCTCGTCGCCAGTCGTCTCTCCCGGCTGATGGAGACAGAGGGCCTGCATTCCCTGGGGGAGCTCGTCGACCGGCTCGTGCTGCCCACAGAGAAAGGGCTGCGCCAGCAGGTCATCGAAGCCATGACCACCAACGAGACCTCCTGGTTCCGGGACGGCTATCCCTTCGAAGTGCTGGCCACGGATATCCTCCCGGAACTTGCGGAGCGTGGCGTGCGCCGGCCCCGGATCTGGTCGGCGGCCTGCTCGACGGGGCAGGAGCCCTATTCGATCAGCATGGTGGTCAGCGAATTCCTTGCCAGACAGCCGGGCGCCTTCGATGAAGTGCCGATCCTCGCCACCGACATCGACACTCGGGCGATCGCCATCGCCCGGGAAGGCTGTTACGACGACCTTTCCGTCGGCCGCGGGCTCTCGCAGCAGCGCCTCGAACGCTTTTTCCGCCGGGAGGGGCGACACTGGCGCATCAGTGACGAGGTGCGGCGCCGAATCGAGTTTCGCGTCATGAACCTGCAGAGCGGTGCCATGACGCATCGCTTCGATGTGGTGTTCTGTCGCAATGTGCTGATCTACTTCTCTGCCGACACCAAGCGGGCGATCCTGGACCGGATCGCCAGGGCCATGCGGCCCGGCGCCTGTCTCTTTCCCGGCGCCTCGGAATCCATCAGTCAATACTCCGACGCCTTCGAGATGGTGCGGACGCGGCGCGGCATCCACTATCGGCTGCGTTGATCGTCCGACGCCCCATATATCGGTCTCACACCTGTTCCTGAACGGCACCCGGCGGCAAGGCCTTGCCGCCCGGGCGGCATCCCGCCGCCGTTTTCCACGTCTCCCACCTGCTGCACGAGCCGAACCCCTGCCTGGCACACAGGTTGCAACATGCCCGGCAGACACAACTCAAGTTCGAGGTGGTCATGCCGATAGACTTCGATTCCGTACTCGGTCCGTTGCCGCAGGCACTGGCATTGCGTGCCCGCCGCACGGAGCTGCTGGCCGGGAATCTCGCCAATGCGGATACCCCCGGCTACAAGGCCCGTGACATCGATTTTCGTGCCGCCATGCAAGCGGTGCAGGGCAGGACGTCCGGTGTCACCCTCAGGACCACGAATCCCGGTCACATGACGCTTTCCGCCTCGCGCGGCAATCCTCCCGTGCAGTATCGCGTGCCCGACAGTCCGTCACTCGACGGGAACACGGTGGACAGCCAGCGCGAGCAGGCCGAATTCACCGAGAACGCATTGGGCTATCAGGCCACGCTCACCTTTCTCAACGGTCGTCTGAAGGGGCTGCGC
>JALVEM010000180.1 GCA_027030825.1 Thiohalobacter sp. | reverse complement strand
GAAGACGGGCACGTCCGCGCCCAGGGCGAGACCGATGGCGGACAGTTCGTCCGGAGAGAGGCCGAGCGACCAGAGACGGTTCAGGCCGACCAGCACGGTGGCGGCATCCGAGCTCCCGCCGCCGAGTCCCCCGCCGGCCGGGATCCGCTTCTCCACACTGATCCGGACCCCGCGCCGGATGCCGGTCGCCTCCCTGAGTCGGCGGGCGGCCCGCACTGCCAGATCCTGTTCGGGAGGCAGCCCGGGCAACCCGCCCTCGCGGAGGATCCGTCCCGCGGACTCCTCGCTCAGACGGATCCGGTCGCCGTAGTCGAGCAGCTGGAAGCAGGTCTGGAGCTCGTGGTAACCCTCCGGCCGCCGTCCGGTGACATGCAGAAAGAGATTCAGCTTGGCGGGTGCAGGCAGTTCGAGCATGGGCTGTCAGGCATCGTTTCCGGAGGCCGGGCGGTTCTCCTCGCAGACAGGCTGCTTGAGGACGACCCTGAGCTTGAGGCCGTCGCGCACCGCACGGATCCGCGTCGGCCACGGATGCCCCGTGGCATCCTCCGTCCAGGCCGAGAAGTCGATCACCCAGCCATCCTGCAGGATTCGCTCGGGCAGGCCGCGGGCATCCTTCAGGATCCGCCCATCGCGTCCCGGAGCCAGACGACCACGCACCCAGTATCCGAGCCCGGTGACCGGCACGGGCCAGCCCAGCGCCCGGGCGACCAGGCGATCGATGTCCCGGCCTTCCAGCGGCGCGCCCCGGGCAGGTACCAGGCGGGCACGTCCGGCGTCACCGATGACCAGCAGCCCGCCCTGCCCGAGCGGGCCGCGCAGGCTGATCCGGTAGCGCGCGCCGGTCTGATGCCAGTCGAAACCGCCGTGCCAGCCCTCTTCACCCCGGATCACGCCGATCCGGCCCGAGAGATGCCAGCGGTGACAGTCGCGTGCATCCGGGCCGGCAGGGGCACGAGGCTCGGGCAGGGTGGCGCATCCGACCGGCAGCAGAAACGCCAGAAAGGCGAGATGTCGCGACTTCATTTCATGTAGCGCTTGACGATGCGCCTGAGCACCGGATTGTCCGGGTCCTCCTTCATGGCCTTGCGCCAGATCCTGCGCGCCTCGGCCTTCTTGCCCTTCTCCCACAACACCACGCCGAGGTGGGCGGCGATCTCGCCGTCGAAGAGCCGATCGAGCGCCTTGCGCAGCCAGCGCTCGGCTTCGTCCAGATCGCCCAGCCGGTATTTCGCCCAGCCCATGCTGTCCATGATGGCGGGATCCTCGGGCGCCAGTGCCAGGGCCTTCTCGATATACACCAGGCCCTCCCGATACCGGTCGGTGCGGTCGACCAGCGTGTAGCCATAGGCGTTGAGGAAGGTCGGATCCTCGGGCGCCTGTTCCACCAGCCTTTTCATCAGGGCCAGGGCCTCGTCCGTGCGATCGAGTCGCTCGAGCACCAATGCCTTTTGATAGAGCAGGTCCTGCTGGTCCGGGATCTCGCGCAGGGCTTCGTCGTAGAGTTCCAGCGCTTCGCGATAGCGACCCGCCTGGGTGAGGAGATTTCCCTCCACCAGATAGAGCCGCACCGCCAGCTGGGGAACCCGCGCCCGCAGGTCCCGCAGCTGCTGGCGGGCGATCGACAGCTCGCCGATCCGGGCGTGCAGGCTCGCGCTGCGAATCCGCGCATCGAGCAGATACTCGCCGCCGCCGACCCGATCGAACCACTCGATCGCCTTGCGGTAATGCCCGCGCGCCTCCTCGATCCTGCCGAGGTAGTAATAGGCCTCCTGCTGCCGGGCGCCGATGGCCAGCAGCCTGCGGAACTGCTTCTCCGCGGCGTCGAGATTCTGCTGCTCGAGGTAGAGCAGGCCGAGCGAGTAACGGGCATCGGCATCGTCCGGCGCCAGGCGCACCACCTTCTCGAAGGTCTTTCTGGCCGCATCATGGCGTTTCATGTCGACCAGCAGGCGGGCGCGCGCCGTGAGCAGGGCCACGGATTTCGGCCGCCTCGCCAGTGCCTCGTCGAGCGTCTTCAGGGCCTCGGACCGCCGTCCGGCCCTGGCGAGAATGCGGGCACGCTCGATGACGGCGTCGTCCCAGTCCGGGCGCAGCGCCAGCGCCTTGTCGATGGCGCCGAGGGCCTCGTCGTATGCCTTTGCGAGCTGGGCCAGACGGGCATGGGCCAACCAGGCCTCGGGCCGGTCGGGATGCCGGGCGGCGAGACGGCGCATGACGTCCAGAGCCGCCCGATGATCCGCCTCGCGGGCCAGCAGCGCGGTGATCTCCACGAAATCGGCCTGATGATCGAGCAGCCATTCGAGCTCTTCCAGCGCTTCCTCGACGCGCCCGGTGCGCACGGAGAGCGCCGCCAGCGTCTGATGCGCGGCCACCGAATCGGGCGCCAGCTCGATCCAGCGGCGGGCGGCGGTCAGCGCCTGTTCGGGCTGCTTCGCGAACAGCGCGATCCGCACGGCCCGCTCGGCCACCCGCGGATCGTCCGACGCCTCGGCGGCGAGCAGGTAATGCTCGACCGCCAGATCGAGCCGATGCTCCCGACCGGCCAGCTCGCCCGCCAGCAGATTGAATACCAGATCGGACAGCGGCGCCTCCCCCTCGGCGCCCGCCATGCCGGGGAAGACCGGCACCGGCTGCAGCGGCTTTCCTTCCTCCGAGGGCGCGGGCGAGGGTTTCCCGGGATGCAGTCCCGTACAGCCCGAAAGCGCCAATGCACCCGCGAGGGCGAGGAAAGCCGGAAAAAGTTTCGTCATCAGCAGGTTCCCGTTCCATCCGAATGGTTCGGGCTATTATGAGAGCTTGCCATGGGCGGTGCCACCCCGGCGCCGGGTGCGCTTGTATTGCCATCCGACATCCCGCAGAATTTCCGGTTCACTTCGCAACCCTCCGGTCCGGACATCCCGTTCATGACCCTGCTCGCGCTCGGCATCAATCACCGCACTGCACCGGTCGAGATCCGGGAGCGCGTGAACTTTCCCGAATCGAACCTCCCCGATGCGCTGGCCGACCTGCTCGCATCCACGCCGGCCACCGAGGCCGTCATTCTCTCCACCTGCAACCGCACCGAACTCTACTGCCATCTTCCCGAAGGCAATGAATCCGCGGTCGCCGAGTGGCTGGCCCGCCACCATGCCCTGTCACGCGGGATGCTGGACGAATACCTCTATGCCCACCACGACGAGGCCGCCGTGCGTCACGTCTTCCGCGTGGCCTCCGGACTCGACTCCATGGTGCTCGGGGAGCCCCAGATCCTGGGGCAGATGAAACAGGCATTCCGGATCGCCAGCGAGGCCGGCACCGTCGGCACCCTGCTCAACCGCCTGTTCCAGAACGCCTTCTCCGTGGCCAAGCAGGTGCGTACCGACACCGCCATCGGGGCCAGCGCGGTGTCCGTCGCCTTCGCCGCGGTCAGCCTGGCCCG
>JALVEM010000179.1 GCA_027030825.1 Thiohalobacter sp. | reverse complement strand
TAAGCGCCCTCCGGGCGTTTTTTTGTGCCTGAATCATGGTCATCCGCCGTCCGCGGCAGCCTTCCGGCACACGTGTCTATTGATGGTTTTCACTCCAGCAGCGAGGCGAGCGTCCGGGTGTCCAGGTGGGCTTCCACGGCATCGGCCAGGCGCTCGATCGAGGTCTCGCGCAGCGCCGCATAGTCGGGAGTCTGCGGATTTTCGAGTCCGGCCCAGGCGAGCAGGGCATCGCAGGCTTCCTGCTTCTCGAACAGGCCGTGCAGATAGGTGCCGAGGATCTGTCCGTCCCCGGACAGGGCGCCGTCGTCGCGGTCCCCGAGTCGCACGGCAGGCCGGGTGAGCGCAGGACCGGTGGTTCTTCCCGCGTGGATCTCGTAGCCGGTCACGGGGCTGCCGTCGAGCGCAAGCCGGCCTGCAACATTGCAAAGCCGTTTTTCCGGCTCCAGCACCGTGGTCATCTCGAGCAGTCCCAGTCCTGTGCTTGCGCCGGGCTCGCCCTCCAGACCGTGCGGATCCTCGATACGCGTGCCCAGCATCTGGAATCCGCCGCAGATGCCGATGAGCCTGCCGCCGTAGCGCAGGTGGCGCAGGATGGCCGCCTCCCAGCCCTGTGCCCGCAGCCAGGCGAGGTCGGCGCGCACGCTCTTGGAGCCGGGCAGGATCACGAGGTCGGCGGACGGGAAGGCTTCGCCCGCACCGACGAAGCGCAGATCCACCTGCGGGTGCAGGCGCAGGGGGTCGAAGTCGGTGTGGTTGCTGATGCGCGGGAACACCGGCACCACCACCCGGAGCCTGTCTGCATCCTTTTCGGGCTGGTCGGCCTGGATGGCGTCTTCCGCTTCCAGGTGCAGGCCGTGCAGATAGGGGAGCACCCCGAGCACCGGCCTGCCCGTGCGCGCCTCCAGCCAGCGCAGGCCGGGTTCGAGCAGCGCGGGATCGCCGCGGAAGCGGTTGACGACGAAGCCCGCCACGCGCTCGCGCTCGCTCGGCGCGAGCAGTTCCAGGGTGCCCACGAGCTGGGCGAAGATGCCGCCGCGGTCGATGTCGCCGACCAGGACCACCGGGCAGTCCACGGCCTCGGCGAAGCCCATGTTGGCGATGTCGTGCTCGCGCAGGTTGATCTCGGCGGGTGATCCGGCGCCCTCGACGAGCACGGCCTCGTAACGGGCGGCGAGGCGCCGGTAGGATTCGAGCACCGCGTCTCGCACCACGGATTTGTAATCGTGGTAGCGGCGCGCGTCCATGTTGCCGACGGCGCGGCCCTGGACGATGACTTGGGCCGTCCGGTCCGTGTTGGGCTTGAGCAGCACCGGGTTCATGTCGGTGTGCGGGGCGAGGCCGCAGGCGGCCGCCTGGACCGCCTGGGCGCGGCCGATCTCCCCGCCGTCGGCGGCCACCGCGCTGTTCAGGGCCATGTTCTGGGGCTTGAACGGGGCCACGCGCACGCCGCGACGTCTGAGCCAGCGACACAGCGCCGTCACCACGAGGCTCTTGCCGGCATCCGAAGTGGTGCCCTGGATCATCAGGGTGCGGGCGATCATGGCGATACCTCATGCGTTGTCGCCATTGCCCGAGCCAGCGCCGCATCCAGCCGGTCCCAGTCCCGTTCGCACCCCGGCAGGCCGAAACGCAGGCTAGCGGGCGCCTCGAACAGGCGCACGAGGACGCCCTGGCGGGCGAGCCGTTCGTGGAGCACTGCGGCGCGCGGCGTGCGGACCCACTGGAAGAGCGCACTGCCGCCGGCTGGCGGCAGGCCGTGGCCGGCGAGCAGCTGCGCCAGGCGCGCTGCGTCCACGGGAAGCCGTCTGCGCGTTCTGCTCTGCCAGGCGTGGTCGGCGAGCGCCAGAGCCGCCACCCGGCGCGACGGACCGGGCACCGTCCAGGGCCCCAGCAGGGCGTCGAGCCGTGCAAGCAGCGCGGGTTCCGCGCAGACGAAGCCGACCCGGGCGCCGGCCAGTCCGAAGAACTTGCCGAGCGAGCGCAGTACGACGAGTCCGGGGCGGTCGACGCGAGGGGCGAGGCTCTCTGCCTGGGTGCAGTCCATGAAGGCCTCGTCGACGATGAGCCATCCGCCGCGTGCAGCGAGCCGGGCATGCCAGTCGAGCAGGCGTGCCCGGGGGTGGCGGGTGCCCGTCGGATTGTTGGGGTTCACCAGCACCAGGACGTCGAGACTGTCAGGCAGATCGTCCAGGGCCGGGTCCAGCGGGACGACCTCGTGGCCGGCCGTGTGCCAGGCCCGGGCGTGTTCGGCGTAGGCGGGCACCGGAATGCCCACCCGGCAGGGGGCGCACAGGCGTGGCAGGGCCTGGATTGCCGCCTGGGAGCCGGCGACGGGCAGGAGGTGAGGTGTGCCGTAATAGGCCCGGGCCGCTGCCTCCAGGCCGTCGTTTTCCTCCGGCAGCCGGTGCCAGGATTCATGCGGGATGGCGGGCACTGGCCAGGGTTGCGGATTGATGCCTGTGGAGAGGTCCAGCCAGTCTTCGAGCGGGATGCGAGAGCGAGACGCCGCCGCGCGCAATTCCCCGCCGTGGCGCAGCCTGTGATCAGAGAAGGCTTCCGACAAGGGTCTCTCCCGTAAACAGTGTCAGCAGCCAGAGGCCGGTCACGCGCCGCACCAGGCGCAACGCCCGCTCGATGTCGTCCGCCTCGGGCGGACGGCCCTCGCCAAGCGGCGGGCGCTCGTGCAGGACACCCTGGTAGCGGGCGGTGCCGCCGAGCTGCAGGCCGAGGCTTCCGGCCCCTGCCGCCATCACGGCACCGGCGTTCGGGCTTTTCCAGGTTCTGCCCTGACAACGCCAGCAATGCAACGCGCGCTGGAAGGCGCCGGTCGCGGCATAGGCGAGGGCCGTGAGCCGGGCAGGCAGGTAGTTGAGCAGGTCGTCCAGGCGGGCGCAAGCGCGCCCGAATCGCACATAGCGGGCGCTGCGGTAGCCCCACATGGCATCCAGCGTGTTGGCCAGGCGATAGAGCACCACGCCCGGAGCGCCGGCGGCCACGAACCAGAAGAGGGCGCCGAAGACGGCGTCGTTACCGTTCTCCAGCACAGATTCCACGGCGGCGCGGGCCACGCCTTCCCGGTCCAGCCCGGTGGTGTCGCGGCTCACCATCCGCCCCACCCGCTCCCTGGCGGTAGCGAGATCACCGGCTGTCAGGGCCTCGCGCACCTGTCTTGCGTGTTCGGCCAGGCTGCGTCCGCCGAGGGCGAGATAGAGGCACAGGACGTCGAACGCCACCACGCCCGGTCCCGTGAATACCAGTCCGGGCAGCGCGGCGAGCAGGGTGAAGGGCACGAGTAGCAGGCATGCCGCCACCACGCCACGTGGAACCGAATCGGCGTAGAGGTGGCGTTCGAGCGCCGTGGCCAGGCGCCCGAAGCCGACCAGCGGATGAAAACGTTGCGGTTCCCCGAGCAGCGCGTCG
>JALVEM010000178.1 GCA_027030825.1 Thiohalobacter sp. | reverse complement strand
AGGGGTGCCCTCGGAAGGCAGGATACTCATCATCGACGGTAACGCGGAGCGGGCCCGCGCGCTGGAGACCATTCTGAATTTCATCGACCGGGAATGCGTGACGGTCACCGACTGCGAACAATGGAAGGCGGCCCACGACCAGGCCGGCGATCTGCTGGCCGTGTTTCTCGGCGACTGCGGCTCCGACACCCGTCTCACCGAGCTGCTCCGCGACATCCACCGGACCAACGATCGCCTGCCGATCTTCCTCCTGACCGAAAAGGGCAAGGAACCGACGCTGCGCATCGAGCCCGGCTCCGTGGTGCTCGGACGCATCGACACGCCGCCGCACTACGCCCAGCTCACCCATGCCCTGCATCAGGCCGAGGTATTCCGCGAGTCGCACGCCGGCGGCGGCCGCCAGCGGCCGGTGGACCTGTTCCGCAGCCTGGTGGGCAGCTCGCGCGCCATCCAGCAGGTGCGCAAGGCCATCCAGCAGGTGGCGGATTCGGACGCCAACGTGCTCATCCTGGGCGAGTCCGGCACCGGCAAGGAAGTGGTCGCGCGCAACATCCACTACTACTCCTCGCGCCGCGACAAGCCTTTCGTGCCGATCAACTGCGGCGCAATCCCGGGCGACCTGCTCGAGTCCGAGCTGTTCGGCCACGAGAAGGGCGCCTTCACCGGCGCCATCTCGGCCCGTCAGGGGCGTTTCGAGATGGCCGAGGGCGGCACCCTGTTCCTCGACGAGATCGGCGACATGAGCATGCCCATGCAGGTCAAGCTGCTGCGCGTGCTGCAGGAGCGTACCTTCGAGCGCGTGGGCAGCAACAAGACCATCAAGGCCGACGTGCGCATCGTGGCCGCCACCCACCGCAATCTGGAGGAGGGCATCCGCGACGGCAGTTTCCGCGAGGATCTGTACTACCGCCTGAACGTGTTCCCGATCGAGATGCCGCCACTGCGCGAGCGCGTCGAGGACATCCCGCTGCTCATCAACGAACTGATCCGCCGCATCGAACACGAAAAGCGCGGGTCGGTGCGCCTGACCTCGGGCGCCGTGATGGCGCTGTGCCAGTACGACTGGCCTGGCAACGTGCGCGAGCTGGCCAATCTCATCGAACGGCTGGCCATCATGCACCCCTTCGGCGTCGTGGACGTGGGCGACCTGCCGGAGAAGTTCCAGACCGACAGTGTCCGGGCCGAGGTCGCCAACATGCCGACCATCAGCGAGGAGGTCATCCTCCAGCCCACCCCCATCGAATACCAGGAACCGCGCCTGCCGCGCGAGGGCATCGATCTCAAGGAGCACCTCAGCAATCTCGAGCAGGCCTTCATCAAGCAGGCGCTCGAGGACGCCGGCGGCGTGGTGGCCCATGCCGCCAAGCGGCTCGGCCTGCGCCGCACCACGCTGGTCGAGAAACTCCGCAAGTACGGCCTGCAGCAGGCGTCCTGAGCAGAAGCTGGAAGCCTTGACCAATCCAGCTGGTCCATTCGGCGCTGCCGATCCGTAACGCAGAGGACGCAGAGACGCGGAGGGCGCAGAGGGGAGGTTTTTATAGAACAACAAACTGTTTTTCGTGGATTTCGTGGTTCAATGGCCCTTCCGTGGATTCAGTGGATTCCTTGGCTCCCGATTTGTCATTCCGGCCAGGCGAGCGGATGCGAGCGCTTTCAGGAATGACTGAAGGTGTGGATCCCGCATAGATCGCTGCGCGGTTTTTCCGGGATGGCCGAAGGGGACGACGGTTGCGGTTGCCTCGGGCGTGGCCGACTCGGCGATGCCGAGCATCGCGGGCCGGTCGGCGAATCAAGCGAGGGCTGTCCGAGCCCGCAGGGCGAGTTCCCGAGCGCGCCAGCCGGCCCGCGAAGCGCAGGGCACCCGAAGGGCGAGCCGTCGGAGGCCACGATCGAGGCAGCCGCAACCCTTCCAGCTTCGAGCTTCCACCTTCACCGTCACTTTCCTGTCACCCTGCCGGGCCTTGCTTTGTAACCCTTTGATCTGAAACCGGCGCCAGTCCAGGCACGCATGTTGCTATCTTCCGTGCACCGAGACGGAAGCATGGAATGGACATGGCGCGACCCGACCCCGCCCAACTGAACCGGCTCACCGACGCCTTCAGCGCCTTCAACGAGGTGTCGCAGCAGCTCGAGTCGGCCTATCGCGAGCTCGAACGCCAGGTGGCCCAGCTCAACGAGGCGCTGGCCGCCAGCCAGTCCGAGCGACTGGTGCTCGGGGAGCGGCTGGCCATGCTTCTGGATGCGCTGCCCGGCGGGGTGCTGGTGCTCGACGCCGCCGGCACCGTGGTGGAGTGCAACCGTGGCGCCGAGCAGCTGTTCGGCACACCGCTCGTGGGACAGACCTGGGAGACCGTGCGCGAGGCGGCCGTGATCGGTCAGGACGGCGCCAGCGGCGAGCTGCACCTGCGCGGCGACCGCTGGGTGTTCGTCACCCGCCGCCCGCTGGTGGCCGAATCCGGCAGCATCCTGCTCGTGCAGGACCATTCCGAGATGCGGCGGCTGCGCATGCTGCGCCAGCGCCAGGAACGGCTCTCGGCCATGGGCGAGATGATGGCCCGGCTGGCCCACCAGTTGCGCACGCCGCTCTCGGCCGCCCTGCTCTATGCCTCGCGCGCCGAGCCGGAGACCTTGCGCGAACGGCTGACGGGACGCCTTCGGCATCTCGAACGCATGATCGGCGACATGCTGGCGTTCGCCAACGGCGAATTGAGCGAAGTGGCGCCGTTCGGCGTCGACGCGCTGTTCGAAGGACTCGAACAGGTCGTCGGTCCGATGGTGGAGGCGGCCGGCGCCCGGCTCGAGCTCGTGCAGGTCGCCGCCGACGCCCGGCTCGAAGGGCAGTGCGAGGTGCTGCGCGACGCCCTGGCGAACCTCGTGGCCAACAGCCTGGAACACGCCGGCCCGGCGCCGCACATCCGCATCGAGGTACGGGCGGGCGACGAGTGGATCGAGATCCGGGTGGCCGATGACGGTCCCGGGATTCCGGCTGCCGTGCGCGAGCGCATCTTCGAACCCTTCTTCACCACGCGCGCCTCCGGCACCGGGCTGGGGCTCGCCGTGGTGGCCGCCAGCGTGCAGGCGCATGGCGGCGAGATCGAACTGCTGGAGTCGGAGCGGGGTGCGGCATTTCGCATCCGGCTTCCGCGGGCGGCCGACCGGCGCATCCTGCCGGGTCAGGCCGCCGGCACGACCGTAATTTCCCGGACAGGAGGCTCAGGCGCATGAACCAGGCACGCGTGATGATCGTCGAGGACGACGCCGAGCTGGGCGAGGCCCTCTGCTACACCCTGGCCGAGGCCGGCATCGAGACGGTGCGCGCCGCCGATGGCGAGACGGCGCTGCGGCTGCTCGGTCGCCAGCCGGTCTCCGTGGTGGTGAGCGACGTGCAGATGCCCGGCATGAGCGGCGAGGCCCTGCTCGAGGCGATCCGCGCACGGCGCCCCGAGTTGCCGGTGATCCTCATGACCGCCTACGGGACGGTGCGCAAGGCCGTCTCGGCCATGCGGGCCGGCGCCACGGACTATCTGCTCAAGCCCTTCGACGCCGAGAAGCTGGTCGAGCTCGTCCGCCGGCATCTGGAGACGGCGCCGGTGGCAGCCAACGACGCCTCGGGCCTGGTGGCTCGCGATCCCCGGATGCTGCGGCTGGTGCGCATGGCCGAGCGCGTGGCACGCAGCGAGGTGACCGTGATGATCACCGGCGAGTCCGGCACCGGCAAGGAGGTGATCGCCCGTCACATCCACGCCTGTTCCGAACGCGCCGGAGGGCCGTTCGTGGCGATCAACTGCGCGGCCATCCCCGAGAACATGCTGGAAGCCGTGCTGTTCGGGCACGAGAAGGGGGCCTTCACCGGCGCCCACCAGGCCCGGGCCGGCAAGTTCGAACAGGCCCAGGGCGGCACCCTGCTGCTCGACGAGATCTCCGAGATGGCGCTCGGCCTGCAGGCCAAGCTGCTGCGCGTGCTGCAGGAGCGGGAGGTGGAACGCATCGGCGGCAAGCGGCCGATTCCGCTCGATGTGCGGGTGATCGCCACTTCCAACCGCAACCTGCGCGAAGAGGTCCGGGCTGGCCGATTCCGCGAAGACCTCTTCTATCGCCTGAATGTCTTTCCGCTGCGCCTGATCCCGTTGCGGGAACGCCCCGACGACATCCTGGCGATCGCCGACGCCCTGCTCGAGCGCCTGACGCCGGCGGGCCGCCCGCGCCTGCGGCTGGATGCGGACGCCAGGCGTCGGCTGCTGGCGCATGCCTGGCCCGGCAACGTGCGCGAGCTGGAGAACGTCCTGCAGCGGGCGGCCATTCTGGCGCAGGGCGAGACCATCGGCAGCGACGACATCCATTTCGATATCGAGCTCGAGGCCGAGCCGGTGCCGGCCGAAACGGCTGCCTTGCCGCTGCAGGACAGGGAGGTGCCGTCAGGCGGGCTGGGCGAGGATCTGCGCAGCCGCGAGCACCGGCTCATCCTCGATGCGCTCGCCCGGCACCGGTCGCGAAAGGCGGCGGCCGAGGCGCTCGGCATCAGTCCGAGAACATTGCGCTACAAGCTGGCCCGCATGCGCGAGGCCGGCATCGAGATTCCACGCTGAACATTCGGGAGGTCCGGACATGAGCCAGATCGATGTCAATCAGCTGTTGCAGCAGATGCGCGCCCTGGCGGGCGCGGCCGGTGCGCAGCCTGCCGGTACCACACAGGCCCCTGCCGAGGCGCCCGGTTTCTCCGAGCTGCTGCAGCATTCGGTGCAGCAGGTGAACGAGATGCAGAAGACGGCCGGCGAGATGGCCAATGCCTTCGCCAGCGGCGACCCCAACGTGAACCTCCCTGAGGTCATGGTGGCGTTGCAGAAGGCCAGTCTTTCCTTCGAGGCTGTCACTCAGGTGCGCAACAAGCTGGTCGAGGCCTACAAGGAAATCATGAACAGCACCCTCTAGCATGCCGACGGGCTGAGCGCCCGCGGCGGGAGACGCGAAGATGGCGGTGGTACAGGCAGAAACGGTTCAGGGATTCGCCGGGCTCAGCCCGGTCAAGCAGGTGGGGCTGCTGCTGGGGCTGGCCGCGAGCATCGCGATCGGCGTGGCGATCGCGCTCTGGTCGCAGTCGCCGGCCTGGAGCCTGCTGTACGGCAATCTGGACGAGACCGACACGGCCCAGGTGCTCGATGCGCTCCAGCAGGCGGCCATCCCCTACAGGATCGACGAGCACAGCGGTGCGGTCATGGTTCCGGCGGACAAGGTGCATCAGGCCCGCCTCCAGCTCGCTGCCCAGGGCCTGCCGCGCGGTACCGGCAACGGCTTCGAGCTCCTGCAGGAAGACCAGGGCTTCGGCGTCAGCCAGTTCATGGAGAACGTGCGTTACCAGCATGCCCTCGAGGGCGAGCTGGCCCGCACCATCAGCACCCTGCGCAACGTGCGCGAGGCCCGCGTGCATCTTGCGGTGCCGAAGCGGTCGGTGTTCCTGCGCCGCCAGGAGGCGCCCAGCGCCTCGGTGGTCGTCAGTCTCTACGCAGGCCGCACGCTGGACGAATCGCAGGTGGCGGCCATCGTGCACATGGTGGCCTCCAGCGTGCCGCGCCTGGAGCCGAAGGCCGTCACCGTGGTGGACCAGAACGGCAATCTGCTATCGGCCGCGCGCGCCGACGAGGACTATGCGCTCACCACCACCCAGTTCAACTACACCCGCAAGCTGGAGAACAGCTACGCCGAGCGCATCGAACAGCTGCTCGCGCCTCTGGTGGGCAGCGGCAGGGTGCGGGCGCAGGTCTCGGCCGATCTCGACTTCACGCGCGTGGAGAAGACCCGCGAGAGCTACAACCCCGATCTGCCCGCCCTGCGCAGCGAGCAGGTGGTGGAAGAGAGCAGCGGCGCCGGCGCTGCGGCGAGCGGCGTGCCCGGTACGCTCAGCAACGTGCCGCCTGCCGGCGGCGTGCTGGCAGAGAACGGCGAGACGGTGCCGGCGGCCGGGGGCGGGAACGGCAGCGCAAGCCGTCAGGTGGTACGCAACTACGAACTCGACAGGACCATCAGTCATACCCGCCTGGCGACCGGCACCCTGCGCCGCCTGTCGATCGCCGTGGTGGTGGACAACAAGCTGGTGACCGGCGACGACGGCAAGCAGACGGCGCAGCCCTGGAGCGACGAGGAGCTGGCCCGGTTCACCGAGCTGGTCAAGAAGGCCGTGGGATTCGATCCCCGGCGGGGCGACAGCGTGCAGGTGATCAATGCCTCCTTCCAGCCGGTCCCCGAGCCCGAGCCGCTGCCCGACCCGCCGCTGTGGGAGCAGCCCTGGTTCTGGCCGCTGGTCAAGCAGGTGCTGGCCGGCCTGGGCGTGTTGCTGGTGATCTTCGGGGTGATCAAGCCGGTGATGCGCAGCCTGGCCGAGGCCGGCGCCGCCCAGCAGCAGGCTGCACTCGCCGCTGCCGGCGCGCCCGGCCAGCTGCCCCCGGGAGAGGAAGGCGCGCCCGGGCAGGCCGCCCTGACGGGACCCGACGGCGAGGCACTGCCGGCGCCGAAGAAATCCTACGAGGACCAACTGGCCCAGGCCCAGTCGCTGGTGCAGGAAGACCCGCGGCGCGTGGCCCAGGTCGTCAAGACATGGATGAACGACGATGGCTGATGCCCCGGCGAAACTCTCCGGAACCGATCGCGCCGCCATCTTTCTGATGGCGCTCGGCGAGGACAAGGCCGCCCAGGTGCTCAAGCACATGGGGCCCAAGGAGGTGCAGAAGGTCGGCCAGGCCATGGCCGCGCTGACCAACGTCACCCGCGACCAGCTCGAGCAGGTGCTGGAGGAATTCAACACCGTGATCGAGGAACAGACCAGCCTCGGTATCGGTTCGGACGAATACATCCGCAAGGTGCTGATCGAGGCGCTGGGCGAGGAGAAGGCGGGCAGCATGGTCGACCGCATTCTTCTGAGTCGCAATTCCAAGGGGCTGGAGGCGCTGAAGTGGATGGATGCCAAGGCGGTGGCCGAGGTCATCCGGCTCGAGCACCCGCAGATCATGGCCATCGTGCTCTCCTATCTGGATCCGGATCATGCGGCCGAGGTGCTCACCCACTTTCCGGAACGGGTGCGGACCGACGTCATCCTGCGCATCGCGACCCTCGAAGGCATCCAGCCCAGCGCGCTGCAGGAGCTCGACGAGATCCTGGAACAGCAGTTCGTCGGCAACCAGAACGCCGTGCAGACCTCGGGCGTGGGCGGCGTGAAGGCGGCGGCGAACATCCTCAATTTCGTGCAGGGCTCGGTCGAGGCCGAGATCATGGAGTCGATCAAGGAGGTCGATCCCGATCTCAGTCAGCAGATCCAGGATCTGATGTTCGTGTTCGACAACCTCGTGGACGTGGACGACCAGGGCATCCAGGCCCTGTTGCGCGAGGTCTCCTCCGACACCCTCATCATCGCGCTCAAGGGGGCCGACGAGGCCATTCGCGAGAAAATCTTCAAGAACATGTCCAAGCGCGCGGCGGAGATGCTGCGCGACGACCTGGAGGCCAAGGGCCCGGTGCGGGTGTCCGAGGTGGAGGCGGCGCAGAAGGAGATCCTGGCCATTGCGCGCCGCATGGCCGAGGCCGGCGAGATCTCGCTCGGCGGCGGCGGCGAAGAGTTCGTCTGACGGTAGCGAAGGAGCCGGTTCGTGGACAAGGGCGTGCAGCCTGGCCGGATCATCCCGGCCGATGCCACCGGCGAGGTCGAGCAGTGGGACCTGCCGGAGGTCAACGACAGCGACGAGGTGCAGGACTGTGCGCCGGTCACTGCCCGCGAGATCGAGGAGATCCATCGGGCGGCGTGGCAGGAGGGCTTCGAACAGGGCCGGCGCGAGGGGCTGGCCGACGCCGCTCGGGAGATCGCCCAGAAGGTCGCCGAGCTGGATACGCTCATGAACACGCTGGTCCATCCGCTCGAGAAGCTCGATGAAGAGGTCGAGCAGCAGCTCGTGCAGCTGTGCGTGTTGCTGACCCGGCATCTGGTGCGACGCGAGCTCAGGACCTCGCCGGAAGAGATCCTCGGCACGCTGCGCGAGGCGCTGGCCCTGCTGCCTGCCACCCAGCGCGATGTGCGCATCTTCGTTCATCCGGACGACGCCCGTCTGGTGCGTTCGCACTGGGAAGGAGAGGAGCAGGAACGGCGCTGGCGGCTGGTCGAGGATCCGACGATCTCGCGCGGCGGCTGCCGTATCGAGTCCGAGCGCTCGCGCATCGATGCCACCGTGGAACAGCGTCTGAATGCGCTGATGACGCAGTTCCTCGGCGGCGATCGCGAGGAAGACGCTGCAGGGCGGGCGACGGAGGAGGACGATGCCTGAGACCGGTCGCACGCCCGACCGCAATCCGATGCTCAGGCAGCGCCTCGAGAAATGGCTGGCGCGCGCCGAACGGCCCGTGCCGCTGGTGGTGGAGGGGCGCCTGCGCCGCATGGCCGGTTTGGCCCTGGAGGCGGAGGGCTGCCAGGCGGCGATCGGCGGGCGCTGCGACATCGTCAATCCCGACGGTCGCCGTATCGAGTCGGAGGTGGTGGGGTTCGCCGACGATCGGCTCTATCTCATGCCCATCGGCGACATCGAGGGCGTGGTGCCGGACGCCCGCGTGGTGCCGGCCGGCCATGGCGGAACGGCCGGTGTCGGGCAGGCGCTGCTGGGCCGGGTCGTCGATGCCCGTGGCGTGCCGCTCGATGGCCGCGGTCCCCTGCGTCTCGAGGAGCGCCGGCCGCTGGCCGGCCGGGCGATCAATCCCATGCTGAGGACGCCCATCCGCGAGCCCCTGGATACCGGGGTGCGGGCCATCAACGCCCTGCTCACCGTGGGTCGCGGCCAGCGGCTGGGTCTCTTCGCCGGCTCGGGCGTCGGCAAGAGCGTGCTGCTCGGGATGATGACGCGCTACACCAATGCCGATGTCATCGTCGTCGGACTGATCGGCGAACGCGGCCGCGAGGTGGTGGAGTTCGTGCGCGGCAACCTGGGCGAGGAAGGCATGGCAAGGTCGGTGGTGGTGGCGGCACCCGCCGACAGCCCGCCGCTCATGCGCCTGCACGGCGCCATGCTGGCCACCAGCATCGCGGAATATTTCCGCGACCAGGGGCTGCAGGTGCTGCTGCTCATGGACTCCCTGACCCGCTTCGCCCAGGCGCAGCGCGAGATCGCGCTCGCCGTCGGCGAGCCGCCGGCCACCAAGGGGTATCCGCCCTCGGTCTTCGCACGGCTGCCCAGGCTCGTCGAGCGGGCCGGCAACGGCACCCGAGGCCAGGGCGGCATCACGGCCTTCTACACGGTGCTGGCCGAGGGCGACGATCAGAACGACCCGGTGGCGGACGCCGCGAGGGCCATTCTCGACGGCCACGTGGTGCTCACGCG
The DNA here is from genome assembly GCA_027030825.1 of Thiohalobacter sp. GTDB lineage: Bacteria > Pseudomonadota > Gammaproteobacteria > Thiohalobacterales > Thiohalobacteraceae > J048. The sequence goes on along the minus strand of JALVEM010000178.1, from coordinate 2,706 downwards.
CGAACTGGCCGAAGCCGGCCACTTCCCCGCCATCGATGTCGAGCAGTCCATCTCGCGGGCCATGAACGACATCACGGACGAGCGGCATCTGGCCGCAGCGCGCCGATTCCGTCGCCTGTGGTCGCTCTATCGCAAGCATCGCGATCTGATCAGTGTGGGAGCCTATCAGCCGGGCAGCGATCCGCAGGTGGACGAGGCCATTGCGCTGCAGCCGCAGATGGCGGCCTTTCTCCAGCAGGACATGCACACTCCGGTGACCCTGGCCGAGAGCCTCGACGATCTCGAACGGCTGTGCGGCACGGAGGCGAAGGCATGAAGCGGTCGCGCCGCTTCCAGCCGGTGGTGGACGATGCCCTGCGCCGCGAGGAGGCCGCCGCCCGACGTCTGGGCGATGCCAGGCGGCAGCTGCGCGAGGCGGAACTCCAGCTGCAGCAGCTCGAGGCCTATCGGAGCGAATACGCCCGGCGGCTGGCGGAGACCGGTGGCATGGGCAGCCGGCAGTTGCAGGACTATCGCTGTTTTCTCGAGCGGCTCAATCGGGCCATCGTCCAGCAGCGTGAGCGGCTGCAACAGCTGATCGAACAGGAACGGCAGTGCCGTGACGAGTGGCAGGCCCGGTACGCCAGGCGTCAGGCGCTCGGCAAGGTTCAGGCGGGCTATCTGCGCGAGGAACGCCGTGCCGAGGCGCGGCGCGAACAGAAACAGCTCGACGAGCATGCGCTGGCGGCCGCTCGGCGGCGCACCGACCGTTCCTGAATGCAATGGCACGGGCATTGCAACAGTGCATCCGAGACCGAGTGGCGGCAAGGAGTGGCCAATGCAATCGAATCTGACCCTCTCTCCTCTCATGCCCGGCGTTTCCGAGCAAGAAGCCCTTGCCCGGGCCGGCAGTCCGGAAGCCGGCAAGTCGGAGCGCGGAGAATCCAGGTTCGCCGGCGTGCTCGATCGCGAGGTGCGATCCGGGCAGGGCAGCGGCAGGGAAGACGGCGGATCGGACGGATCCCGTGTGAAGGAGGTTTCCGGCCATGAGAAGGAGACAGCCGAAAGTGACTCGCAGCCCGCTTCGGGCGAGGATGCCTCTGCAACTTCAACGGCGCAGGATACGGCAGGGGCGTCTGCGGAAGAGGCGGCAAGTTCTGGCCGGGAAAGCGGCAGTGTCCGGCCGGAAGAGGCGGTTGCGGAGACGGAGGCTGCGGCTTCCGTCCTCGGCGGGTTGCCGATCGTCCCGGCCGAGGATTCGCCTCGGGAGACGGCGCCGACCGCATCGGACGAGCGCGAGGCAGTGAACGCCCCCACGCTCGCTCGGGCGCTCGAACGTGCCGAAGCGCTCCGTGCCCTCGTTCGCGAGCGCCTGAATGCCCAGGGTATGGATGATGCTCCGGAGCCGACTTCCGAACAGGGCCAGGGCGCCCGGTCGCTCGAGGCGCTCTTCGAGTCGCTGAACGAGATTGCCGATTCCGCCCTGGAAGCGGCCACCCGCCGGATCAGACTGCATTACGAACCCGTCCGGGATCGCCTGTCGAACGAGCTCCGTGAACTTGCGGGGCTGGCCGGAGGCGAGCTGCCGCGCCGTCCCCTCGAATCGCCTGCGGGACCGGCTTCCGCGCCACAGGTGACGCTGGCCGCCGGCGGCGCAGGCGAGACGCGGCCGGAGGGGGGCATGCGGCCGGCGCAGATCGGCCTGGATGCCGTGTTCGGACGCCCCGGCTGGGATCAGGCACTGGGCGAGAAGGTGACCTGGATGATCGGCCGGAAACTCCAGGCCGCCGAGATCCGCATGAATCCCCCGCATCTCGGGCCGCTGGAAGTGAAGATCCAGTGGCACAACGATCAGACGCAGATCCAGTTCGCTTCCCATCATGCCGTGGTACGCGACGCACTCGAGGCGGCATTGCCGAGATTGCGCGAGCTCATGGCCCAGGCCGGTGTCGATCTCGGCCAGGTCGACGTGTCGGCGCATTCGCGGGGCGGTGATCGGCAGCAGGAACAGGCCGGTCAGGCCGGAGGCGAGGCTGCGCCGGCTTCGGCCGACTGGCATCCGGGCGATGAGGAGGCGCCGGAGGTTGCCCGGGTCCTTCCGGGCACGCGACTGCGCGCCGGACTCGATCTGTATGCATGACAGGGCCGCCGCAATATGATAAGTAACTTATAATATAACCGCTATCTTATTGTAGAACAGGACATTTTGTCATGCCTCCCCCGTTTCCCGTTCGCGGAAAACTGTGCTAGTTTTCGAGGCGAAGCCCGTGGCAACAAGAGTGTCATGCATGACACCGTGCGGAGGAGGCGGAACCATCGACAAGCACATGGCTCGGCGTGGCGGGGGCGTTTTCCGCGGGGAGGAGGAGGCGCTCCGCAAGGAACTGGAGTTCTCGCTCGACTGGACCCGGCAGGATCGTGAGCTGCTCGAGAAACACCGCGGACTCCTGTCCCGGCACACGGGTGCCTTCGCCGAGCGTCTCTACGAGTATCTTTTCAGCAATCCCTCGATTGCCGAGCGCCTCTATCGCATTCGCGACGAAGGCGGCGACATGGGAGAGTTCGTCCGCCATCTGCTCAGACTGCTCCTGACGCTCTTCTCGCCCACTCTGGACTGGAAAGCGCTGGCGAACTCGGCACGCCTGCTCGAGGAACGGGGTTTCCAGCTGTCCTGGCTGCTCGGCATCTATCGGCTTTTCTTCGATTTCCTCCTCGATGAGCTGGATC
>JALVEM010000177.1 GCA_027030825.1 Thiohalobacter sp. | reverse complement strand
GGTTGTGGCCGGTGCGTTCCCAGAGTTCCGGATCCAGCCGCCAGAAGAGGCCGCGGACCTGGCGATCCCAGCTGTAGAAATAGTCGTTGGCGAGTTCCTGGAGCCGCGAGAGCTTCTCGGGCAACCGGGGACGGACTTCGATATGGAAGCGGGTGCCGGGCATGGGGGTGGTCGTACCTCGTTGTGGATGGCCGGTCGGGGTTGCGCGAAGCGCGACGAACCCGGGAGGCCCTGTGGGTCGGTTGTACTGGTGCCGGGAGAGAGACTCGAACTCTCACGGTGTCGCCACCGGGGGATTTTGAGTCCCCTGCGTCTACCAATTCCGCCATCCCGGCCGTCGACACTCTGCCGCTGCGGCAGCGTGCCAGCGCCGCATTATAGCAGTCCCCCGGGATGCGTCACCTGCCGGAAACCGAACGCTCGGGGGCCTGTGCTACCATGCCGCGCCATGCAGCGAAGCGACTTCCATTACGAGCTGCCGGAACACCTGATCGCACAGCATCCGGTCGAGCCGCGCAGCGCGAGCCGCATGCTCGTGCTGCCGGCCGAGGGCGAACCGCAGGACCGCCGTTTCCGCGATCTGCCGTCACTGCTGCAGGCGGGGGACCTTCTGGTCTTCAACGACACCCGTGTGATTCCCGCCCGGCTCTTCGGCCACAAGGAAGCCACGGGCGGGCGCGTGGAGGTACTGGTCGAACGCATCACCGGCGAGCACGAGGCCCTGGCGCACGTGCGGGCCAGCAAGGCGCCCGGCCCCGGCACCCGGCTGCGGCTGGAGGAGGTCGTGGTGGCCGAGGTGATCGGCCGCGAGGGGGATCTGTTCCGGCTGCGCTTCGATAACGAACGGTCGGTATTGTCCCTGCTCGAGGCATACGGCCATGTGCCGCTGCCGCCCTATGTACGTCGTGCGGACGAGGCCGCCGATGTGCGACGCTACCAGACAGTCTACGCGCGCCGGCCGGGCGCGGTGGCCGCGCCGACGGCGGGGTTGCACTTCGACGAGCCGATGCTCGAGCGGCTGCGCGAACGCGGCATCGAATTCGCCCGGCTCACCCTGCATGTGGGCGCCGGCACCTTCCAGCCGGTGCGGGTGAACGACATACGCGAGCACCGCATGCATGCCGAGTGGCTGGAAGTGCCGCAGAGCGTCTGCGAGGCCGTGGCACGGACGCGCGCGCGCGGGGGGCGCGTGGTGGCGGTGGGCACCACCGTGGTGCGCGCCCTGGAGACGGCCGCGGCAGGGAGGGAGCTTGCCCCCTATCGCGGCGAGACACGGCTGTTCATCACGCCCGGCTACCGGTTCCGGGTGGTCGACGCACTGCTCACCAACTTCCATCTCCCCGAGTCCACCCTCCTGATGCTGGTCTGCGCCTTCGGCGGTTATCACGAGGTGATGCGTGCCTACCGCCACGCGGTGAAGCAGGAATACCGGTTCTTCAGCTACGGGGATGCGATGTTTGTGGTGAGACGTGAGGGGTGAGGCGTGAGGAGTGAGGTGGCATGCGATTCGAACTGATTGCGACCGACGGCGCGGCGCGGGACGCCCGGAAAGCGATGATCGTCCGTAGGCATTCTCCTCACCCCTCACTCCTCACTCCTCACTCCTCCAGGTAGGCGACTACCCCCTTTGAGGTAATCCTCGAAGTAAGAGATCGCCTACCCCCTCCGTCGGATTGCATTTCCTCCCGCCCTGAATGCCAGGATTGCCAGCGCCCCTTTGTCGCGCACCCATGGCGCGCATCGGAAACTTGCGAAGGAGGAAGAGATGAGCCAACTGACGCGCCGCCGTTTCCTCAAGATTTCCGCCGGCGGACTCGCCGCAGGCCTCGTCAGCCGTCCAGCCCTGGCCCTGCGTGCCCTGCAGCCCGCTGTCGGCGTCGAAAACCCGCTCAAGCATTACCCCAACAGGGATTGGGAGTCTATCTATCGAGATCTCTACAAGCCCGACGACAGCTACGTCATCGTCTGCACACCCAATTGCACACACAACTGCTATCTCAACGCCTACGTCAAGAATGGTGTGGTGGTGCGGATGGGGCCGACCCAGAATTACCACAAGGCCACGGATATCTACGGCACCCAGGCCAGTCAGCGCTGGGATCCACGCCACTGCAACAAGGGGCTGCTGCTGCCGCGGCGGTTCTACGGCGACCGCCGTGTCAAGGGTCCGATGGTTCGCAAGGGGTTTCTCGAATGGGTGCGACGCGGATTCCCGCGCGGTGAGGACGGCCTGCCGCCAGCCGAGCTGTTCCGGCGCGGTGAGGACAGCTACGTCCGCGTGAGCTGGGACGAGGCCTACGAGATCGTCGCGAAGGCGCTGTACGAGACCGCCAAGACCTATTCGGGAGAGAAGGGCGCCGCCCTGCTCAAGCGCCAGGACTATGACGAGGCCATGATCGAGCGCATGGGTGGCGCGGGCACACGGGCCATGAAGTTCCGCGGCGGAATGCCGGTGCTCGGCTCCATCAAGCTCTTCGGCCAGTACCGCAATGCGAATTCCATGGCATTGCTCGATGCCCACATCCGCAGGATCGGACCGAAGAAAGCCAAGGGCGGCGTGGGGCTCGACAACTATTCCTGGCATACCGATCTGCCGCCCGGCCACCCTATGGTGACCGGCCAGCAGACAGTGGATTTCGACCTCGCCACCGTCGAATATGCGGATTGCATCGTTCTCTGGGGCATGAACTGGATCTCGACCAAGATGCCCGAGGCGCACTGGCTCACCGAGAACCGTGCCAAGGGCAAGAAGGTCATCGTCATCAGCACCGAGTACAGCTCCACCTGCTCCAAGGCGGACGAGATCGTGTTCATCCGGCCTGCCACGGATCCGGCGCTGGCGCTCGGCATTGCCCAGATCATCATCGAGGAGAAGCTCTACGACGAGGATTTCGTCAAGGGGCATACCGACCTGCCGTTGCTGGTGCGCATGGACACCGGCGATCTGCTGCGGGCCAGCGATGCCATCCCCGGCTATCGCCTCAAGGATCTGAAATTCACGCGCGTCGTCGACGATCCGAAGAAACTGCCCAAGCCCTTCGCCACCAATGTCGGCGAACCCGTCATCACCCGCAGGACGCGGGAGGAATGGGGCGATTACGTGGTCTGGGACCTGCGTGCCGGGAAGCCCGTCGGGGTGTCCCGGGATGATATCGGCGAGCATTTCTTCAAGACCGGGATCGACCCGGCGCTGGAAGGCGAGTTCGAGGTGGAGATCAAGGGCGAGAAGGTGAAGGTACGTCCTGTATTCGACCTCGTCCGCCAGCATCTGGACGACACCTGGAACCCGACCAACACCTCCAAGATCACAGGTGCGCCCAAGTCGGCGCTCTACAGCCTGGCCCGGCAATTCGCGGCCCATCCGGAGAAGACGCTGTTCGTCACCGGAATGGGGCCGAACCAGATGTTCAACGCCGATCTCAAGGATCGCGCCATCTTC
>JALVEM010000176.1 GCA_027030825.1 Thiohalobacter sp. | reverse complement strand
ATGGCCCGCCATTGGCGGGCCTTTCCTTCACTGTCCGATGCGTGCCCGCAAGGCGGGCTCACTTCATTCAGATCACTTCCACGTTCATCGCCTGGGGACCCTTCGGGCCTTCCTGAATGGTGAACTGGACCTTCTGGCCCTCGGTGAGGGTCTTGAAGCCCGTGCCATTGATGGCGCTGTAGTGGACGAAGACGTCCGGACCGTTCTCCTGAGCGAGGAAACCGAAACCCTTGCTTTCGTTGAACCACTTCACGTGGCCGATGCATGTAGACATTGCTTGCTCCTGTGTCCTTGCGGACGGGTTGTTGCTTGAACTTCGTGCCGGCGAACCGGCGGTCTGGGCTGATCGCTTGGGAGTTCTTACGGAGAATCTTGCGGGGAACTGCGAAGGAGCCTCGAATCTTCTTGCATAAGACACTGTAAACGTACCAGCGAAGGGGAGTCTGACACAGCAGGAACCCAAAGTACAGGATTTTTTGGCAGGCTGCCTGTTTAACGGGCCCTTGACTGGATTTTCACGACGAGGCCGCCAGCTCTTCGAGGTAGGCGACGATATCCTCGGATTCGTAGAGCCAGCGCTCCCCGTCCGGCCGCTGGATGCGCAGGCAGGGCACCTGCACCTTGCCGCCGCCACGTTCCAGTTCCGCACGGGCCTGGGGGTCGTTGCGGGCATCCCGCAGCGGCAGGTCGATGCCCAGGCGGCGCATGGCGCGCCGGGTGCGGATGCAGAAGGGGCAGGTGGGAAAGATGTAGAGCGTGAGGCCGTCGAGCTTCCGGTCCAGGCGGGCCTGCTGCTCGGGGCTGCGGCGGATCCGGCCGGTGACCGGCGCGTGCAGCCAGGCGAGCATCACGGGGGCGAGCAGCAGGCGCACGCCGCGGAAGAAGAGTGCAGCGGGTTTCATCGATATCCTCTGGTGAAGCGGATGGTGTTGTTCTGGCCGGCATTCTACCTGCTTCGCCTTCCGCGGGGGAGCGAAGTCGGTCACACGACATGAAGAGGTGGATTTTTTGGTATATAATTGTTTGGTTATGCAGATTTGCCCGCCGGGTGGCCGCTGCGGGTAAACCTCACGAATTGCGCGATTGCATTCCCCTGCCGACAGGGCATACTGTACAATAATTGAGTGTCGCACTAGGTTTTTCATCCGGGAGCGCCAGCACCATGGGTTCAACACAGGATACCGTCGACGATCTGATCAAGGCCGGCTACGAGCACGGCTTCGTGATCGACATCGAACAGGAAACCATTCCTCCGGGCCTGAACGAGGACATCATCCGCATGATCTCCGCCAAGAAGCAGGAGCCGGAGTGGATGCTGGAGTACCGCCTCAAGGCCTACCGGCACTGGCTGACCATGGAGCCGCCCCGCTGGGCGCACCTGGGAATCCCCGAAATCGACTTTCAGGCCATTTCCTACTATTCCGCGCCCAAGAAGAAGGGTGACGGCCCGAAGAGCCTGGACGAGGTGGATCCGGAACTGATCGAGGCCTACAACAAGCTCGGCATCCCGCTCGAGGAGCAGAAGGCGCTGGCGGGGGTGGCGGTCGACGCCGTGCTCGACAGCGTCTCGGTGGCCACCACCTTCCGCGAGAAGCTGGCCGAGGCGGGCGTCATCTTCTGTTCCATGTCCGAGGCCATCCGCGAGTATCCGGAGCTGGTGCGCAAGCACCTGGGCAGCGTGGTGCCGCACACCGACAACTACTTCGCCTGCCTGAATGCCGCGGTATTCTCGGACGGCACCTTCGTCTACATTCCCGAAGGGGTGAAGTGCCCGATGGAGCTGTCCACCTACTTCCGCATCAACGAGGCGAAGACCGGCCAGTTCGAACGCACCCTGATCGTGGCCGAGGCGCGCAGTCACGTCAGCTATCTCGAGGGCTGCACGGCGCCCATGCGCGACGAGAACCAGCTGCATGCGGCCGTCGTCGAGCTGATCGCCATGGAAGAGGCCACCATCAAGTACTCGACCGTCCAGAACTGGTATCCGGGCGACGAGGAGGGGCGCGGCGGCATCCTCAATTTCGTCACCAAGCGCGGCATCTGCAAGGGTGACCGCTCGCGCATCTCCTGGACCCAGGTGGAGACCGGCTCGGCCATCACCTGGAAGTATCCGAGCTGCATCCTGAAGGGCGACGAGTCGGTGGGCGAGTTCTACTCGGTCGCCGTCACCCGGGGGCGCCAGCAGGCCGACACCGGCACCAAGATGATCCACATCGGCCGCAACACGAAGAGCACCATCGTCTCCAAGGGCATCTCGGCCGGCCACGGCCAGAACACCTACCGGGGGCTGGTGCGCATGGCGGCCCGCGCGGAGAATGCGCGCAATCACAGCCAGTGCGACTCCCTGCTCATCGGGGACAAGTGCGGCGCGCACACCTTCCCCTACATTGAAGTGCGCAATCCGACCGCCCAGGTCGAACACGAGGCCACCACCTCCAAGCTCAGCGAGGACCAGCTGTTCTACTGCCGTTCGCGCGGCCTGTCCGAGGAGGACGCCGTGTCCATGCTGGTCAACGGCTTCTGCAAGGAAGTCTTCCAGGAGCTGCCGATGGAGTTCGCGGTGGAAGCCCAGAAACTGCTCAACCTGACCCTGGAAGGGGCCGTGGGGTAACCGAACATGACGACCGAGACGCAATCCATGCTTTCGATTCGCAACCTGCACGCCACCGTGGACGGCAAGGAAGTCCTGCGTGGCATCGACCTCGACGTCGGTTACGGCGAGGTGCACGCCATCATGGGGCCGAACGGCTCCGGCAAGAGCACTCTCTCCTATGTGCTTTCGGGGCGCGAAGGCTACGAGGTCACCGAAGGCGAGGTGATCTTCGAGGGCCGCAACCTGCTGGAGATGGCGCCGGAGGAACGGGCCGCGGCCGGCATCTTCCTGGGTTTCCAGTACCCGGTCGAGCTGCCCGGCGTCAACAACATGACCTTCCTGCGCGAGTCCATCAACGCCATCCGCCGCGCGCGCGGCGAGCCCGAGATGGACGCCGTGACCTTCATGAAGAAGGTCAAGGAGGCCGCCCGGCGTGTCGGCCTCAAGGACACCCTGCTCAAGCGCAACGTCAACGTCGGTTTCTCCGGCGGCGAGAAGAAGCGCAACGAGATCCTGCAGATGGCCATGCTGGAGCCGAAGCTCGCCATCCTCGACGAGACCGACTCGGGCCTCGACATCGACGCCCTGCGCGTGGTCGCCGAGGGTGTGAACAGCCTGCGCGATCCCGGCCGCTCCTTCGTGCTCATCACCCACTACCAGCGCCTGCTCGAGTACATCGAGCCGGATCACGTCCATGTGCTGGCCCAGGGCCGGATCGTCAGGTCCGGCGGCAAGGAGCTGGCTCATGAGCTCGAGAAGAAAGGCTACGGCTGGCTGCTCGAGGAGGCGGTGGCATGACGGACGCCCATCAGGCGCAGCGCGACTGGCTGCAGCGCCTCCTGCAGGGCGCCCCCG
>JALVEM010000175.1 GCA_027030825.1 Thiohalobacter sp. | reverse complement strand
GCTTGGCCGGAATGACGGGGCAGAGTTCATTACCAGAGCAGCCGCACCAGCCAGCGGTCGATCAGGCTGAAATAGAAATCCAGCCACTTCTCGGTCAGGGGGCGCCTGAGCCAGCGCGCCAGATCCATTTCCTCGCTCTGCCGGAAATCCGCTTCCAGCATGGCCGCCACCGCATCCGCGAACTCCCTGGCATGGATCTCCTGGTTGGCCTCCTCGTTCCAGCGCAGGTTCCAGCGGTCGAAATTGGCCGAACCGATGCTCACATGGTCGTCGCAGAGCAGCACCTTCTGATGGGTGAAGCGTGGCTGGTATTCGAAAATCCTGACACCGGCGCGCATCAGGCGGGCATAGAACCGGTGTCCTGCATGGCGCACGGCCGGATGGTCCGTGTAGGGTCCCGGCAACAGGATGCGTACGTCCACGCCCCGGTGTGCGGCATGGCGGAGCTGGCGGCGGAATCGCCGGCTGGGGACGAAATAGGCGGTCGCGAGCCAGATCCTGCGCCTGGCGCTGTGCATGCGGGCGATCGCCGAGCGCCGGATGCCGGAAGGGGCGTGACTGCTGGAGAGGACGATGCGGCCCGGAAGATGGTCGGCGCTTGTCTGCGTCTCGCCGGCCCGGGCATGGATGGGTTGTTCGCTCCAGTGGCGCCAGGCATGTCGAAAGACCCTGGCCCAGTCGGACACGCAGGGGCCCTCGATCTGGACCACCGTCTCGCGCCAGGGGCGTTCCACGGCGCCGGGGAGGAATTCGTCCGTGAAACCCAGCCCGCCGACGAAGGCGGTGTCATCCGCGAGAATGAGCTTGCGGTGGTCCCGGAACAAGTTGTCCAGCAGTCGACCGGGGCGGAGCGGGTTGTAGCGGGCGATGACGACACCGGCCTGCTGCATGCGTCGGCAGTTCCGCGCATCGATGCCGCGCGTGCCGAAGTCGTCCAGCAGCAGCCGCACATCCACGCCTCGCCTGGCGGCCTCGGACAGGTGACGGGCGGCCTGATCGAGCACCTGCCCCTTCTCGGCCAGATAGAGAATGATCCAGACGCGCCGGCGTGCTCGGTCGATGGCCTCGAAGATGGCCGGAAAGAAGCGGTCGCCGTCGACCAGCAGGCGGGCGCGGTTGCCTTCGCGCCAGGGAAAGAAGGTGGGCAGGTTGGTCATGCGCGAAGCATAGCAGCCTGTCGGACTCAGGATCGATCTACTGCGCTGATGGGAGAGCGGCCCGAATCTCCCCGCTTTCTCGTTGCGTAGTACTCACTATGCGCCTCGAAATCGTGAAGATTCGTTCTCGCTCTCCCATCATGCTCGCTACGATTGCCCAAGTCCGACAGGCTGCTGGCAGCCCGGCGCGGCGAGGTCCCAGCAGCGGATCGACCCCGCCTCCGGCAGACTGCTATCATCCTTTCATGCAAGCGCTTCTCTGGTTGCTCTCCCGTTTCGCGGCCATCGCCTTCCTGCGGGCGGGACCGCAGGATCTGCCCGCCGGACACAGCCTGATCCCGGTCTCCCTGGGACTCTATCTGCTGGTCGATCTGATTCAGGCCCTGCCCCGTTTCGACGTGCCGCACATGATCATGATCGCCGTGCTGGATGCGTTGCTGCTGGCGGCCTTCGTGCAGCTGCTGCTGCGATCCACGCGGCGCGTCGCGAGGCTGCCGCAGACGCTCGGGGCGCTCTACGGCGCCGGTGCCTTTCTTGGCCTGTTCGGCGTGCCCCTGGCATGGCAGCTGGAGTCCGTCGATCCGGTGACGGGCACCCTGCCCGCCGGCGTGATGCTCCTGCTGTTCGTCTATCTGGGCTGGAACCTCGTGGTCATGGCGCACGTGCTGCGCCATGCCCTCGACCGCGGCCTGGGCACGGGGCTCGCGATCTCGCTGTTGTATTTTCTTTTCAGCCAGCTGATCATGGGCGCGGTCTTCGCGGGAGTCTGAACGCGCATGCGGCTACACATCCTCGGCATCTGCGGTACCTTCATGGGCGGCCTGGCCCTGCTGGCTCGGGAGGCGGGTCACGAGGTCGAGGGTTCGGACCGCAACGTCTATCCGCCCATGAGCACCCAGCTCGAGGAGCAGGGCATCCGGCTGCACGAGGGGTACGATCCGAAGGCGCTGGAACCAGCGCCGGATGCAGTGATCATCGGCAACGCGCTCTCGCGCGGCAATCCCGCGGTCGAACATGTCCTGGCGGAAGATCTGGCCTACGACTCCGGTCCCGGCTGGCTGGGCAGACACCTGCTGCGCGGCCGCCACGTGCTGGCCGTCGCTGGCACGCACGGCAAGACCACCACGACCAGCATGCTGGCCTGGATCCTGGATCAGGCCGGCCTGGCGCCGGGGTTCCTCATCGGCGGGGTGCCGGCCAATTTCGGTGTCTCCGCGCGGCTGGGCAGCGGCCGGCATTTCGTCATCGAGGCCGACGAGTACGACACGGCCTTCTTCGACAAGCGGTCGAAATTCCTGCACTACCGGCCAAGAACCCTGGTGCTCAACAATCTCGAGTTCGACCATGCCGACATCTTTCCCGACCTCGGGGCCATCCAGACCCAGTTCCACCATCTCGTGCGCATCGTGCCCGGCAACGGCCGGATCCTGGTCGACGCCAATGACGCCAATCTGGCCGAGGTGCTCGAGCAGGGCTGCTGGACGCCCGTGGAGACCTTCTCGGCGGGCGTCTTTCCGGGCGTGTGGCAGGCCGAGCCGCTGGCGGCCGACGGCAGCCGGTTCGCCGTGCTCCACGAGGGCCGGCGGCTGGGCGAGGTGCGCTGGGATCTCATCGGCATGCACAATGTCCACAACGCTCTGGCCGCCATTGCCGCCGCGGCCCATGTCGGCGTCGAGCCGAGCCGGGCCATGGCGGCGCTGGCCGGCTTTGCCGGGGTGCGGCGGCGGCTCGAGCGCCGCGGCATCCTGGGGGGCGTGGAGGTGCTCGACGATTTCGCGCATCATCCGACCGCAATCCGGACCACCCTCGAAGGCCTGCGGCGGCGGCTCGAGGCCGAAGGGGGCGGTCGCATCCTCGCTCTGCTGGAGCCGCGCTCGAACACCATGCGCATGGGCGTGCACCGCACGGCGCTGGCCGAGGCCGTGGCACCGGCCGACCGGGTCTGGATCTATCGCCCGCCGGATCTGGAATGGGATCCCGGGGAGATCGTCGATCAGGCCCGGCCGCGCACGGAGGTGGCCGGCGACCTGGACGCGCTGGTCGCCCGGGTGGTGGCCGAGGCCCGATCCGGCGATCGCATCCTGGTGATGAGCAACGGCGCCTTCGGCGGCGTCCACGAGCGGCTGCTCGATGCTCTGGCCGCCCGGGAGACGGGGACGTGAGTCCGATCGCCGTGGCCATCACCGGTGCCTCCGGCATCCAGTATGCCCTGCGCCTGCTCGAGTGCCTGATCGAGGCCGACGAGGCCGTGTGGCTGATGCTCTCCGATGCCGCCCGGATCGTGGCCGGGCTGGAGACGGAGCTCG
>JALVEM010000174.1 GCA_027030825.1 Thiohalobacter sp. | reverse complement strand
TCACCCTCGATCGCGAAGTCGCGCACCTGAAGGACGAACTCATGCCGCGCTATGCGACGCTGATCTACAACGGCTACTGGTGGAGCCCGGAACGGCGCATGCTGCAGTCGATGATCGACGCCTCCCAGGAGACCGTCAACGGCGAGGTTCGGCTCAGGCTCTACAAGGGCAGCGTCATGGTCACCGGGCGCCGCTCCGAGACCGACTCCCTGTTCGACGAGCGCATTGCCACCTTCGAGTCCGACGAGGGCGCCTACGACCAGAAGGACGCCGAAGGCTTCATCAGGCTGAATGCCCTGCGCCTGCGGCTCGCCGCGATGAGGAAGAAATAGCCACGGAATCCACTGAATCCACGGAAAGGAGAAATTAACGGGAAAGATAGCCACGGAAAACACGGAAAGCACGGAAAGGATGCTTTTCGAGACAAGTGATCCTTGACGCAGAGGCGCGAAGAACGCAGAGAAGCGTCATTCCGGCCAAGCGACCCGGCCTTGCGCCGGGGCGCGCGAGCCGGAATCCAGAAACCACGCCGATCCATGCCGCCGTGGTTCATTCCATTCCTGGATCCCGGATCGGCGTTTCGCGCCGTCCGGGATGACGGAGAGGTATGGATCCCGGATAGCCCGCTGTGCGGGCTTCCGGGATGACTGGGGCAGTGGTGTCATTTCAGGCGGGCGAGTTTTTTACCATTCAGGGTGAGCGTCTTCTTCTTGCCATTCCGGGCGAGCGGTTTTTTCTCGTCCGTCATTCCGGGCGAGCGAAGCGAGACCCGGAATCCAGAGACCACGCCAGTCCATGCACCTGTGGGCCGGTCGTTCCCTGGATTCCGGATCGGTGCTGCGCACCGTCCGGAATGACCGGGATGGGGCATGGTCCCGAGATCATGTGCAAGGTTGGCCACAACACGTGGAATGAATGCACCTCTGCGTGCTCTGCGCCTCTGCGTTCCGTGACGAGGTTTCCTGGCAAAACCCTTTCCGTGTTTTTCCGTGGCCATCTTAACCGTGTTTTTCGGGGCTGTCATTTATCCTTTCCGTGGATTCCGTTGCTATCATTGCATGACTCTGCAACGGGCGGGAGGAGACGAACATGCGCATTTTGCACACCATGATCCGGGTCGGGGATCTCGAGCGGTCCATCGCCTTCTACACCGAGGTGCTGGGCATGAAGCTGCTGCGGCGCAAGGACTATCCGGCCGGGAAGTTCACGCTGGCCTTCGTCGGCTATGGCGAGGAGTCCGAGGGCTGCGTGCTGGAGCTGACCTACAACTGGGGCGTGGACCACTATGATCTGGGCAACGGATTCGGCCACATCGCCATCGAGGTCGACGATGTCTACCAGGCCGCCGAGGCGATTCGCGAACGCGGCGGCAGGATCATCCGCGAGCCGGGCCCGATGAATGCGGGCACCACCATCATCGCCTTCGTGGAGGATCCCGACGGCTACCAGATCGAGCTGCTCGGCAGGCGGGACTGAGAGGTCGCCGGAGCCTCATAACAGCAGGCGCAGTCGCAACCCCGTCGCCCATCCGCCGGGTCCGTGACTGTCGGGCTGATGGATCCATTGCAGGTGCGGCCCGACTTCGACACCCTCCCGGAGCCTGAAGCGAAGAAAGCCCTCGACCAGCGTCTCTGTGCCAATGTCGTGGAAGCGGCTCCAGGCCACTCCCAGTCCCCTGGCCCAACCCCCTTGCTCCTCGAGGAGCGCAAGGCCGGCGAACCGGCGGATCTCGCTGACGGCATCGAAGGTGCCGCCGATGCGCACATTGATCCCCATGCCTTTCCGCCGGTGGACGTCGAGTATTCCATAGAGGCCCCTGGCATGTGCCATGCCCTTGCCGTCGCGTGTCGGCTGGTCGTCGGTACGCGTCCAGAGGCCGGTGCGCCACAGGTAGTTCGAACCGATGCCATAGAGTTCGCCGGCCAGGAACAGGCCTTCCCCCGGCTCGGTGAGGTCCAGTGTGCGCCGATAGTGGCCACCATTGTCGGCGATGCCGTGAGAGCCGGAGACGACCAGAGCCAGCCCGGGGTGGCCGTACCGTGCATGCCAATGGAATGCGAGGCCCGGCGTGTAGTCGGGAAAGGCGATACTCGGATTGTTGACCAGCGGAGCCGACAGGAACTGGCTGGTCTCGTCATTGGCGATTTCGCTCAGATCGAGATGCCCTGTCACGTCGATCAGGCCGGCCAGCCACTGATGCGAGGGCGTGGTGACTCTGTAGTGCAGTTCGGAGATCTGGAGGCGACCGTGACCGTGGCCATCGAGCGCCGTGCCCGCATCCGCATTGGCCGAGGGGAAAACGGCATGGATTCCGTGGGCGCGCGGGGTGGTGCTGCCTTCCGCATAAAGAGTCCAGGTGCCCGGTCCCATGGGCAGGGTCATGACCAGATCGATGGAGGCCTGGAATTCGTCGTCTTCGGGTGCCGCCGGTGCATGCCGGGCCGTCAAGGTAGCGGCGCCTTCGATCCGGAAATCACGGAAACCATCGAAGATGGCACCATGGCGCCTGTCACGTTCGTCCGCCTGGATTGCGGCATGCAGAAGAGCGATCGAAACCGTGAGGAGCCATCGCAGTCGGAGGTATTTCATGGCGGCGGGCATTGTAAAGCAAACGAGAACAATTATCAAAAGCATTTATTGATTGAATGCCGTCCGGTACATGCAGGCCCGTGTGTAATCTATTCCGACACTTCTGGGTAAGCTCAAAATCATTTCCGATGATATAAATCAGTCGGTTACATCTCCATTGTATGCCGGAGTGAAGCATCTCCGGGCAATCTGAATCGGCGTGGGTAACCATGCCGCTCCTAAAACGTCGGACTGATTTACACTTTCTGGGCGTGTTCGTTCGGTTTCAACGACCGATTCCGGGAAAAATCAATAGACACAATCACATGCGCATGATGGCATGATGCTTGCCAAGGCAGGGATGCGACTTTGAGAATAACGCGTTCTTTCGAATAACCAACAAGGGGATGACACCGATGAAGATTCGTCCGAAGGCGTTTGCCGCCATGCTGGCCCTGTCCGGGACATTTTCGACCGGAGCCGAGGCGGCGATCGTGACTTTCGACTTTGCAGCCATCGCCGATGGCGACGCTTCCTATGGGGTACCTGCCGGTGAATATGGCGCGACCAGCATGACGTTCACCAAAGATGGTCTTTCCGTGACGGCCACGGCGCATCGGGCCAGCGATCCCGATACGGCCTTTCATCCCTACCTCGACGAGAATCATGCCGGTCTGGGGGTCTGCAAGGAGCTCAATTACAGTGACCACTGCACGCCGGCTTCCGACGACAACGTGACCGACGACGAGAGCCTCGTGTTGCGGTTCGACCGTGCAGTGACCATCGAGTCGATCCGGTTCAGGAATGGTCGCCATGGCAGGAAATTCGCGCATGACGCCAGTTTCTGGTTGAGCATCGACGGAGGCGCCGACAGCACGTATGCGCTTGCACGCCTCTTCGACACGCCGCTGACC
>JALVEM010000173.1 GCA_027030825.1 Thiohalobacter sp. | reverse complement strand
GCATGTTCGCCCGGGAACGCCGGGCCGTGGCGCGGATCTGGGGGGAGGTGATGGGGAGGTGAGAATCCAGAATCCAGAATCCAGAATTCAGAATTCAGAATTCAGAAGCTGGAAGCTGGGAGCGGGAAGTCTGGAATCCTTCCGTCCGTCATTCCGGCCGAGCGGACCGGCCCTGGCCGGGGCGCACGTTCTTCTTTCGTCATTCCGGCCAAGCGACCCCGGCCTTGAGCCGGGGGAGCGCGAGCCGGAATCCAGAAACCACACCGATCCATGCCGCCGTGGTTCGTTTCATTCCTGGATTCCGGATCGGCGCTGTGCACCGTCCGGAATGACCAAAGGAGTGGCGGATGGTCGTGGGCCGGATTGGCCCGGAGGCCGGAATCCGACGAAAATCCTGCCAGCTTCCAGATTCTGGCTTCCAGCTCCCGGCTTCTGTATCCTTTCCACCCGGTGCCGGGCCGCCCGACGGCCCTGTTTTTTGCTGTCCCGAGTCGAGGAGTTCCGACCACGATGTCCATGGCCGATCGAGACGGCGTCATCTGGCTGGATGGCGAACTGGTGCCCTGGCGGGAAGCCACCGTCCATGTGCTCACCCACACCCTGCACTATGGCATGGGGGTGTTCGAGGGCGTGCGCGCCTACGACACCGAGCGCGGCACGGCGATCTTCCGTCTGAACGACCATACCCGCCGCCTGTTCCGGTCCGCGCATATCCTGTCCATGCCCATGCCGTTCGATGCCGAGACGCTGAACGAGGCCCAGCGCACGGTGGTGCGCGAGAACGGGCTCGAGACGGCCTACATCCGGCCCATGTGTTTCTATGGCGCCGAGGGCATGGGCCTGCGCGCGGACAATCTGAAGGTGCACGTGATGGTGGCGGCCTGGGAGTGGGGCGCCTATCTGGGCGAGGAGAACATGAAGCACGGCATCCGGGTCAAGACCTCTTCGTTCACCCGCCATCACGTCAACGTCACCATGTGCCGCGCCAAGGCCAACGGCAACTACATGAACTCCATGCTGGCGCTGAACGAGGCCCTGGCCGCCGGCTACGACGAGGCGCTGCTGCTCGACGTCGAAGGCTTCGTCGCCGAGGGCAGCGGCGAGAACATCTTCATCGTCCGCGACGGCGTGCTCTACACGCCGGATCTCACCTCGGCGCTCGAGGGCATCACGCGCGACACCATCCTGCGCCTGGCCGCCGAGCTGGACATTCCGGTGCGCGAGAAGCGCATCACCCGGGACGAGGTCTACATCGCCGACGAGGCCTTCTTCACCGGCACCGCCGCCGAGGTGACGCCCATTCGCGAGGTCGACGGCCGGACCATCGGCGAGGGCACCCGGGGGCCCGTGACCGAGCGGCTCCAGCGCTACTATTTCGACGTGGTGCATGGGCGATACGAAATGCACCCCGAGTGGCTCACCCCGGTGAGCGATTCATGAATGAATGGCCACGGAATCCACTGAATCCACGGAAAGGGGTGTGAGCCACGAAATCCACGAAAGGGTGTTTACTTCGGTTCTTCCGGACGGCGCCCCGCGCCGCGCAGATCCGGGATCCAGGGAAAAAGGCAGGGCACAGTGGCAAACGTCGACGTGGTTTCTGGATTCCGGGTCTCGCTTCGCTCGCCCGGAATGACGAGAAAGAAAACCGCTTGGCAGGAATGACGAGAGGGAGAGACCGCGCGTCCGGATTATCCGGAAACGGTCGATGCTTTCGTGACTGGATACCCTTTCCATGGATTCAGTGGATTCCGTGGCTATATTGCTGCAAGGCCGGAGGAGAATGCACATGACGGCGAAGAACGCACAGGTGAACTGCTGCACCGAGCGTGAGCGCAGGATCACGGCGGCCGATCTGCCGCTGCACTGCCCAACGGACGACATGACGCTCTGGAACGGCCATCCGCGCGTGTTTCTGCCGATCGAGGAGGCCGGCGGCGAAATCCTCTGCCCCTATTGCGGCACGAAATACATCCTGGATTCCTCGCAGGAGAGTAGTGGATAACGCAGGGGGAAGAATAGCCACGGAATCCACTGAATCCACGGAAAAGGGAAGTGAGCCACGAAACCCGCGAAACCCACGGAAAGATCGATTGTTTTGTTTTCGGTCATCCTGGACGAGCAGTTTTCCTCATCCGTCATTCCGGGCGAGCGAAGCGAGACCCGGAATCCAGAATTCACGCTAATCCTTGCCTCTGTGGTCTGAACCTCTCCTGGATTCCGGATAAGCGCTACGCGCTTTCCGGAATGACCATGGGGGTGAATTCCGGGCAAGTACTTCGCATCTTCCGGAATGGCAGAAAACAATCATCCTTTCGCGGGTTTCGTGGACTTCGTGGCTGAATTCCCTTTCCGTGTTCCGTGCTTTCCGTGTGTTTCCGTGGCCATTTACTGTGTGAGTGAGCATTTCCCGTGATCGTCTGGCGGTTCGTTGACGGCAGGCGGGGCCACGAGAACCAGACACGCGGCCTGGTACAGGCGCTCGCTGCCCGCTGTCCGACCGAAGTCCACGACCTCGATGCCCCCTCGTCCCGGCAGGCGGTAGCGTGGTGGATGATCGGCCGCTTTCCGCCCGGCGAGGGGCTGCCGAGTCCGGACCTGATCCTTGGAGCCGGCCATGCCACCCATCTGCCCATGCTGGCTGCCCGCCGGGTCCGTGGCGGTCGTGCGGTAGTCCTCATGAAGCCCAGCCTGCCGGTCCGATGGTTCGATCTCGTGGTGGCTCCCCGTCACGACGCCCTGACCGGGCCCAACGTGATCCGGACGCTGGGGGCGCTGAATCCTGTTCGTCCCGGCGAGAAGCAGGCCGGCACCGGGCTGCTGCTCGTCGGCGGCCCCTCGCGGCATGTCGAGTGGCATTCGGAGGCGGTACTCGATCAGGTGCGCGAAATCGTCCGGGCCACCCCCGGGACGCAGTGGCGGCTCGTTACCTCCCGCCGCACGCCGCCGGGTTTTGCCGCCGTGGCCCGCGCCCTGTTTCCGGACGGCCGGCTCGAGGTGGTGGAGCCGCACGCCGTCGACGCCGACTGGCTGCCGGCCGCGCTGGCGGCCGCGCCGGTGGCCTGGGTGACGGCGGACAGCGTATCCATGTTGTACGAATCCCTGAGCGCTGGTGCGGCCACCGGCCTCGTCGAGGTGCCGGCGCGCGGTCGCAGCCGCCTGCAGCAGGGCGTGGCCGACCTGATGCGCGAGGGCCGGGTGATCAGTTTCAGCGCCTGGCGCGCGGGCGTGCCCCTGCAGCCCGGCCCTCCCCTGGCCGAGGCCGACCGGGTGGCCGGAGAGGTGTTGCGGCGCTATCCGGAGGCATGTGCATGAGTTTGACGGTGCTTCAACTGCTGCCGGCGCTCGATTCCGGCGGTGTGGAGCGGGGGACGATCGAGATCGCCCGGGCGCTGACCGCCGCCGGCCATCGGGCCCTGGTCGTCTCGGAAGGCGGGCGGCTGGTGCCGGAACTCGAGGCCGCCGGCGCCGAACACATCCGGATTCCCGTCGG
>JALVEM010000172.1 GCA_027030825.1 Thiohalobacter sp. | reverse complement strand
CGTGCACTCAACCAGGGTGCCAGCGTGTCCCTGATGCTCGATGGCCGCCACGTTGTCGTTGGCGTCGGGATTGGCGTTCGGCCAGATGGCGTGGGTGGAACCGTGGCAGGCCTCGCAGGCCAGCCCGCCGTGCCCGTGGCTGTCGCGGTAGAGTGTGCCCGCTTCCTCGGCGAAACGCTTGTTGGACGCCAGTCGCGGGCTTGCCGAGGGATCGTTCGGGTCATAGGCCACTCTCAGGCGCAGGCCGTTGCCCTGGTGATCGAGCGCGTCGCCGGTATGGCAGGACTGGCAGCGGGGCAGGTCGATCCAGGGTCGGCGGGACTTCCCGTCATTCGTGCCATCCAGGCTGCCGCCTGTCTTGAGCGGATATTTTCCACCCACGGCCAGCATGTCGCCATGGCAATCCTGGCACTGGATGCCGGCACCACCCATGGCGCCCCGCAGGCACTGCGTCTGGTTGCCCGGGTGACACTGGTAGCAGGTTTCTTCCATGGAGGCGTTCTTCGGGAACACGGGCAGACCCGTGGCAGGGTCGGTCTGTTCGCCGTGGTACCTGTGCATGGCCTCCGACATGGTGGGCAGGCCCTGCTGCTTCGCGTTGGGACCGGTGCCGGCCAGATCGAGCGCGGCCGAATAATGGCAGCTGGCGCAGAGCACGGGACGCTGCTGGTCGAGATGCGTGCCTTCCTTGAAGTCGTGCAGGCGCAGGATGTTGATCTTGGCTGCCTGCAGCACGCTGTTGGGATCGTTGATGTCGTCGGGAAAGACGAAATCGATGTCCGGATAGCGCTGGGGATCGGCCGCGATCTCGCCCAGGGCATGGCAGTTCTGGCAGTCGGATTCGGCCGAGACGGGAGTGACGACCCGGCTGCTGGCCTTCACCATTCCGGTCGAGGGATCCACGGCCTGGACCTCCATCAGCGGATAGGCATTCACCCGGCCAGCGTCGTCGACCGGAACCAGCGGAATGCCGGGCGCGGCGAACCAGTCGTGCTGCGGGTCGAAGACGTTGAAGTCCATGGGATCATTGGCCACGAAGGGCTGTGCGAAGCCGGGCATCTTCTGGCCGAGCAGCCCTTCGTCGGGCTGGGGGTTCAGCCCGAACAGATCGTCCACGTAGCGCTTGCCCGTGGCCGGATTCACGTCCCAGAAATTGGTCTTCCAGACCGGGCCGTTCCGGCTGGTGGTGTTGATGGAGCCGGAGGCATCCTCGGCCGCGCGATAGCGGACACTGATCGTCGAGTCGTCGAGCAGGCGCGGCGGGCTGCCCACCTCGACCACCTGGGCGTGCACCACGTTGAACGGCGGCAGCGTGCTGAAGACGGAATAGTCGAGATCGGCGCAGTGCATGCCGAGATCGTTGAAGCCGAAGATGCGCAGTGCGCCGGCTGTGCCGCCGCCCGTACCGCCTCCGGTGCCGCCACCGCCCAGGGTGTCACCCTCCGAGCCGTCGGTATCGGTCTCGTCCTCGTGGTCCTGGCCATCGGAGTCGTCGGAATCATGCTCGTCCTCGTCCATGTCCGATTCGTCATCGTCTCTCGATGCCATGTGATCTTCCCCCGTGCCCGAACCGGACGAGATCTGTTCGTCGGCCTGGTGGTCCGCTGACCCACTGTCCTTCCCGTCCCTGTGGCGGCGGTGACGCAGATGTCTGTCCGCATCGACCTCGACGGTATCGACCGGCAGGGGATCGTCCAGAACGAACTCGGCGTCGTCTTCGGCGTGATGGGGCCGGTCGGCGACCTCGCGGCGCGACAACGGCAGGGGAACATGGCCGAGGTCGATGGTGTCGGCCCGATCGATCCGGAAACGCACGTGAACGCGACCGGAGTCGTCCGGCACCCCGATCCAGGTGCTCACTGCCTCGGGCGTGCCCTCGCGGGTGGTCATGCGCAGCCGGTACGTCTTTCCGGCCGGCAGATCGAGGCGGAACGGGTGGCGGGGGGTGCCGTTGTCTTCGGAATGGGTGGCGTAGCGGGTGCCATCCTCGTCGAAGGCCTCGATCAGGGTGCCGGGCACGGTGCCCTGGAGGGTGGCCAGGCCGACGCCGGTGGTGCCAGCGGCTCCCGCGCTGCTGCCACCACCACTTCCTCCGCCACAACCGGTGAAGGGGGCGATCATCAGCAGGAGCAGGATCGGCCGGGCTGCGTTCCAGAATCGATGCAGACGCATGGGGTGTACCTCCCTGGCAGAAATTGGGAAAAAACGCACATTCATTGCACAGGAAATACTAGTCCATGAATTTGGGATGTAAAGGACAAAAATGTGCGCTCCGTCACGAGCTCGGAAAGACGTCAGAAACCGACGGGAGAGGGATGCAACAGGTGGAGTGACGGATCAGGAAGTCGTCAGCCGCTGGCAGCCCGGCGCGTGCGTTGCAGCAGCGGCGCCAGATAGCGTCCGGTATGGGAATCGGGGCAGGCGGCGATGTCCTCCGGCGTTCCGGTGGCGACGACGCGTCCGCCGCCACGACCGCCTTCCGGGCCCAGGTCGATGATCCAGTCGGCGGTCTTGACGACGTCCAGGTTGTGCTCGATGACCACCACGGTATTGCCGTGGTCGCGCAACCGGTGCAGCACGGCGAGCAGCTGCTCGATATCGTGGAAATGCAGGCCGGTGGTCGGCTCGTCGAGGATGTAGAGCGTCCTGCCGGTGTCCCGGCGCGAGAGCTCGCGCGCCAGCTTGACGCGCTGGGCCTCGCCGCCGGAGAGGGTGGTGGCGTTCTGGCCGAGCCTGATGTAGGAGAGCCCGACGTCCATCAGCGTCTGCAGCTTGCGGCGCACCACGGGCACGGCGTCGAAGAAGTCGAGCGCATCCTCGACCGTCATCTCGAGCACCTCGTGGATGTTCTTCCCCTTGTAGCGGATCTCGAGCGTCTCGCGGTTGTAGCGCCGGCCGTGGCAGACGTCGCAGGGGACGTAGATGTCGGGCAGGAAATGCATCTCGACCTTGATCACGCCGTCGCCCTGGCAGGCCTCGCAGCGTCCGCCCTTGACGTTGAAGCTGAATCGGCCGGGCTTGTAGCCGCGCGAGCGGGCTTCGGGCGTGGCCGCGAACAGCTCGCGGATGGGGGTGAAGAGACCGGTGTAGGTGGCCGGGTTGGAGCGCGGCGTGCGGCCGATGGGGCTCTGGTCGATGTCCACCACCTTGTCGAGGTGTTCCAGCCCCTCGATGGCCCGGTGCGGCGCCGGTTCGGTGGCGGCGCCGTTGAGTTCGCGGGCGGCGGCCGGATACAGGGTGTCGTTGATCAGGGTGGACTTGCCCGAGCCGGAAACCCCGGTCACGCAGGTCATGAGGCCGACCGGGATCTCGACATCAATGGATTGCAGATTGTTGCCGGCCGCACCGCGAATCCGGACAACGCGTTCCGGGTCGAAGGGCGTGCGCGTCTCCGGCACGGCGATGCGACGGCGTCCGGAGAGATACTGGCCGGTCAGCGACCGTTCGCTGGCCATGATCTCCTCGGGCGTGCCCTGGGCCACGACCCGGCCGCCA
>JALVEM010000171.1 GCA_027030825.1 Thiohalobacter sp. | reverse complement strand
CCTCGCCACCCTGGCCGGCCTGCTGGGCCTGATCCTGGGCTATGCGGCGGAGCGCTTCCGCGTGGAGGAGGACCCGATCGTCGACCAGATCAACGCCCTGCTGCCGCAGACCCAGTGCGGGCAGTGCGGCTATCCCGGCTGCAAACCCTATGCCGAGGCCATCGCCT
This sequence comes from Thiohalobacter sp., assembly GCA_027030825.1. Taxonomy (GTDB): domain Bacteria; phylum Pseudomonadota; class Gammaproteobacteria; order Thiohalobacterales; family Thiohalobacteraceae; genus J048. Next base: position 3,338 of record JALVEM010000171.1, on the reverse strand, counting down.
CGGGGGAAGCCGACATCAATCGCTGCGTCCCCGGCGGCGAGGCCGTGATCATGGCGCTCGCCGACCTGCTCGGTCGCGATCCCAAGCCGCTGGCCGAGGACGTGGGCGAGGCGAAGGAAGGCAAGTACGTGGCGGTCATCGACGAAAACCTGTGCATCGGCTGCACCCTGTGCATCCAGGCCTGCCCGGTGGATGCCATCGTGGGCGCCGCCAAGCACATGCACACCGTCATCGCAGAGGAATGCACCGGCTGCGAGCTGTGCGTCGAACCCTGCCCGGTCGACTGCATCCACATGGTCCCGGTGAAACCCGATATCAATACGTGGAAGTGGCCTTCGCCCGACGAGAAGTGGATCGACATCACGCCGCCGCCGGCACTGGAGCAGGCCGGATGAGCTACGATTTCTCGCAGCTGCACCGCTTCCACGGGGGCCTGGTGCTCGAGGAGCACAAGCGGGAGTCGAGCGAAACCCCCATCGAAGCGGCTCCCCTCCCTCCGCTGCTGACCCTGCCGATGCAGCAGCACATCGGCGAACCGGCCCGGCCACTGGTCAAAACGGGTGACCGGGTACTCAAGGGGCAGCGCATCGCCCGCCCCGAGGGCTATGTCAGCGTGCCGGTCCATGCGCCGACCTCGGGCCGAGTCGTGGCCGTGGGCGACTTTCCCGTGCCGCATCCCTCGGGCCTCAAGGCGCCCTGCATCGTGATCGAGGCCGACGGCGAGGATCGCTGGTGCGAGCCGGAAAACCCCATCGAGAACTACGAATCCATGGATCCCAGCGCCCTGCGCAACCGGATCCGGGACGCCGGCATCGTCGGCCTGGGCGGCGCCGGCTTTCCCAGCTTCATCAAGATGAACCCGGCCGTGGGGCGCTCCATCGAGCTGCTGATCGTCAACGGCGCGGAATGCGAGCCCTGGATCACCTGCGACGACCGACTGATGCGCGAGCGTGCCGACGACATCGTCAGCGGCATCCGCATCCTGCTGCACGCACTTTCCGCCCCCCAGTGCGCCATCGGCATCGAGGACAACAAGCCCGAGGCCATCGCCGCCATGCGCCGGGCGGTCGAGAACTCGGGTGACGACCGGATCAGCGTGGTCGAGATTCCCACGATCTACCCCAGCGGGGGAGAAAAGCAGCTCATCCACATCCTCACGGGCAGGGAAGTGCCCTCCCAGGGACTGCCCGCGGACATCGGCATCGTCTGCCACAACCCGGGCACGGTCGCCGCCATCCATGACGCCGTGCACCGGCAGCGCCCCCTGATCTCGCGCATCGTCACCGTCACCGGAGACGGGGTCCGCCAGCCCCGCAATCTCGAAGCGCTGATCGGCACGCCCATGAACGAACTCATCGATCACTGCGGTGGTTACGCCCCGGGCGCGGACCGCCTGATCATGGGCGGCCCCATGATGGGCTATGCGTTACCGGAGGACGATCTGCCGGTGATCAAGACCACCAACTGCCTGCTGGTGGCCACCCGCGAGAGCATGCCGCTGCCGCCGCCACCCCGTGCCTGCATCCGCTGCGGCGAATGCGAGCGGGTGTGTCCGGCCCGGTTGCTGCCGCAACAGCTCTACTGGTATGCGCATGCCCGCGACTTCGACCGCATCCAGGACTACCACCTGTTCGACTGCATCGAATGCGGCTGCTGTGCCTACGTCTGCCCCAGCCACATCCCCCTGGTGCAGTACTACCGTTTCGCCAAGACCGAGATCTGGGAAATCGAGCGCGAGCGCCGCAAGGCCGAACTGGCACGTCAACGCCACGAGGCCCGGCTGGCCCGCCTCGAGCGAGAAAGGCGGGAACGCGAAGAGCGGTTGAAGAAAAGGCGCAAGGCGGTCAAGGGTGGCGAGAAGGACCGCAAGGCGGAGATCGCCGCCGCCCTCGAACGTGCAAAGAGGAAGCGCGAGGCACAGGCCTCGGGTGGAGCCGACACCTCGCGCGCCGCCGGAGAGGACGACTGATGCAGTTCCATACCTTCAGCTCTCCCCACATTCACGGCGGAAACAGTGTGCCGGACGTGATGCGCGACGTGCTGCTTGCGCTGATCCCGGGTGCACTGCTGCTGACCTACTATTTCGGCTGGGGCGTGTTCTTCAATCTCCTCATCAGCACCCTGACCGCGGTCTCGGCCGAGGCGCTGGTGCTGAAACTGCGGGGTCGCGAGGTCACCCCCGTGCTCGCCGATCTGAGCGCCGTGGTGACCGCCGTGCTGCTCGCGCTGGCGCTGCCGCCGCTCGTCTCCTGGTGGGTACCCTGCCTCGGCGCACTGTTCGCGATCGTGCTCGCCAAGCACCTCTACGGCGGCCTGGGCTACAACCCCTTCAACCCGGCCATGGTGGGTTTCGTGATCCTGCTCATCGCCTTCCCCAAGGAGATGACGCTCTGGACCCCGCCGGCCGGCCTGGACCGGCACACCCTGTCCTTCACCGACACCGCAGTGTGCATCTTCACGCACGAGCTGCCGGAGGGTCTGGACTACGATGCCGTGACCATGGCCACGCCGCTCGACAAGGTCAAGATCGAGCTCGGCACCGGCAAGACCCTGGACGAGATCCACCGTCTGCCCGGCTTCGGCAGCCTTGCCGGCATCGGCTGGGAATGGGTGAACCTGGCCTATCTCGCCGGCGGCCTGTGGCTGATCAGGCGCCGCCGCATCGCCTGGCAGATCCCGGCCGGCATGCTGGGCAGCCTGTTTCTGGTGGCACTCGTCTTTTACGGTTACGACAGCGACAATTTCGCCTCGCCGCTGTTCCATCTGCTGAGCGGCGCCGCCATGCTGGGCGCCTTCTTCATCGCCACCGATCCGGTCACCGCCGCAACCACCCCGAAGGGCCGGCTGTGGTACGGCGCCGGCATCGGCCTGATCGTCTATGTCATCCGCACCTGGGGCGGCTATCCCGATGGCGTGGCCTTCGGCGTGCTGCTGATGAACATGGCCGCGCCCACCCTCGACCACTACACGCAGCCGCGTGTCTACGGCGAGGAGAAACGATGAAGTCGCTCGCCCGACAGGTGGTGCTCACCGCGCTCGTCCTGGCGGGCTTTGCCGTGCTGGGCGTGGGACTCGTCGCCGCCACCCACGAGGCGACGAAGGCGCGCATCGCCGAGAACCACCGCCGCATGCTGCTGCGCTTCATGAACCAGGTCATCCACCCGGAGCGCTACGACAACGACATCCTGCAGGACACCATCCAGGTCACCGAGCCCCGGCTCGCGCCACGGGGCGAGCCGGTCACCGTCTATCGCGCCCGCATCCAGGGCCATCCCGTCGCCGCCGTGTTCACGACCGTGGCGCCGGACGGCTACAATGGCCGCATCGAACTGCTGGTG
>JALVEM010000170.1 GCA_027030825.1 Thiohalobacter sp. | reverse complement strand
ATGGCCGCCAGCCGTTCCCCGCCGGCATCCGGCAGGAAGCGTCGGTAGTCGGCCTCGGACATGGGGCCCAGCCGGATGCGGAAGCGGCTGGCACGCTGCCAGATGCGTCGTCCGAGCACGCAGTCGCCGAGCCGCGAGGCGCCGAGCCGGCCGCGGTCGCCTTCCGGTACGGGCAGCCATTCGCCCACGAATTCCTCGATGGCCACCGGCAGCCGGAAACGCAGGCGGATGAGTCCGGCCAGGCCCTCGGCGTTCCGGTTGCGGCAGGTGAAGCGGGCCGCGAAGTGGCGGCGGTGGCGCGCGGGCATGGCGTCGGTGCGGCGCAGCGCGGCGTCGAAATAGCCCGCGATCGAGTCGAGATATTCCGCGAAGCGGTCCGCCTCGGGCCGGTCGGCGTGCACCGTCGGTTCCTTGTTCGCCCAGGCACGGTAGAAGAGGGCGATCAGGCGGTGATGGAACAGATCGCAGAAGGCGGCAAAGCCCGGATCGTGGGCGTGACGGATGCGCTCTGCCGCGTATTCGGTGAGATGCAGGGGCAGGGGGCCGTGCGGGCCGAACAGGCCGAAGACGTGGTTCTGGATGCGCAGCCGTTCTTCCTCCGGGATCACGCGCTGCAGGGTGGCGGCCTCGAATTCCAGATAGGGATCCTGCCCGAGGCGTACCGGATCCTCCACGGGTGTGCGGCTGGTCCCGAGGCGCGGCAGCCCGGCATGCGCCGCCTCGACCAGCCGCAGGGCGGTGAAGAGCTCGAAGCGGGCGGGATGCGACCGCAGCGCCTCCAGTCCCTCGTGTCTCTTCGCCCTCTCGTTCATCGAGGTCATACCTCGCGGTAGCTCACGTCCACGAAACTGTTGATGGGCGCATAGCCCTGCAGGAAACGCTCGATCAGCCGGCTCAGCAGACCCGGGCTGCCGCCCTTGAACTGGCGGCTGTCGAAGTCCAGACGCATGGCCGTGCCGCGAACATACACCGGTGGCCCCTTGCCGGGCAGGCGCCGCACGGCATCCCGGGTCTCGAGGCCCACCAGGCCCTGGATCTGCTTCTGCAGCGACGGATCGTCCGAGGGCGCATAGAGCGAGAGCAGGGCACGCAACGCATCCCGGTCGGCCAGAGGCATCTGGTTGATGGCCAGATGTCCCACCAGTCGCCAGCCCCATTCGCCGTCGGGGAAGACGGCCCGGGGCGCCGAGGGACCGGCCAGCAGCCGCACGCCCAGGACGGGGCCGCCGGCATCGAGCGTGAAGTCGCTGCCGTCGCCGGAGAGCCTGAGGCGCTGGCACAGGTCGCGGTTGGTGCACAGTGCCGTGACGCCGATCTGTCGCAGATCGGGAGACCAGGGCGCGTTGCGCTGGTCCACCAGTGACAGGTAGGTCTCGGTGGGTACGTAGCGGCTGCCTTCGCGGGCGCCGACGTGGCGGCGCTGGAGGCTGTAGAAGGCCTCGGCTTCCTCTCCAAAGCGGTCGAAGCCATAGAGCGGCGCGAACTCGCGCACCGGTTCGGTGCCTTCCGCGAAGCCCTCCACGCGCAGCACGGAGTGGATCTCGTAGGCATGGGGGCGGCTGCGATCCACCTGTACACGGTATTCGGTGCGGTCGGTGGAAAGGAAGATGCGGTCGCAGCGGCGCGGGAACAGATTGACCACGGGGACCGCATGCAGATGGAAGTTCTCCGCCAGCGTGGGCAGGTCGACGCTGTCGTCCTCGGCGTCGAACCGGAAGGCAAGAGTGAAACTTCCCGATTCTCTCCCGCGCAGCAGGGGTGCGAGGCCGCGCACGCGAAAGGCGCGATAGCGTTCCGGCAGGGCGAAATATTCCTGGAACAGGCGGTAGCCGGTGAAGACGCGCGAGTCCAGGGGCAGCAGGGATTCCTCGGCATCGAGGCCGACGGGTTCGGGGGCTTCGATGGTGCCCGCCTGCGCATCCCCGATGCGTACCTCGATCCCGATACAGTGTTCGGTAAGCAGATCGTAGAGGCGCCAGGGCAGTGGTCCGGATCCCGGAAGATGGAATTCCAGCACGTCCAGCCCCTCGAGCCGGGAGACCGGCAGGTCGCCCACGGTGACCAGCTCGATCTCCAGGGTGGATCGCGCCTCCGGGATGGGGGTACTGAAGGCGCCGGGCGGAAGGTAACGCACTTCACCGAGTCGCAGCGGCCAGAGCCGCACATCCCGGCGGGTGCGCATCTCGACACGTGTCTGATGGCGATCGTCGGCCAGGGCACGGAAACGGCTGTCGCCCTCGAGAAGATATCCCTGTGGCGGGATGTTCTCCAGGTCGGGCTCCAGGCCGAGCACGGCCATCGAGGGCACGGGGGCCAGGAAGTGCGGGTAGACCACCTCGAGCAGATGGCGCACGAAGTCCGGAAATTCGGCGTCCATCTTGAGCTGGATGCGGGCGGTGAGGAAGGCGAAACCCTCGAGCAGCCGTTCCACGTAGGGGTCGGCGCATTCCAGGCTGTCGAGGTCGAGGCGGGCGCCGATGGCCGGATAGGCGCGGGCGAACTCCCGTCCCATCTCGCGGATGAACTGAAGTTCGCGTTCGTAATAGTCGAGGAAGCGCGGATCCATGATTCAGGCCTGGAACTCGATCACGCTCGCCACGTCCTCGTCCAGATCCAGCCGCGACCTCAGGCGCAAGTGATACGGCGTGGGCAGGGCCCAGAGTTCCCCCTGGATCTCCAGCATGAGGCTGTTGTGATCGAGATCGGACGCCTCGAGATCCAGCCGCACGCGCAGCGTGCGCCTCAGGATGCGCGGTTCGAAAGCGGCGATCACCTCCTCGAGCCGATGTTCGAGTTGCTGGACATCGATGCCGGTCGCGGTCCTGCCGGAGAGATCCGGCAGGCCGTAGTTGAGCACGGAGCGGCGCGTCTCGGGACGGGGCTCGAGCCATTCGGAGGGGGAAAAGGCGTGGGCATTGAACAGCCAGTCCAGATCACGGCGCACGCATTCGCGGATATCATCCCAGGTGCGGGTAAGCCCGTGCAGCACGTCTAGTCGCGCCAGCAGCTCGCGGCGCCGGTTCTGCAGCCGGTGACGTTCGGTGCGTGTCACGCCTTCCTGCTCGGCATGGGACAGCCGATGCTCGATACCCGCCAGCTCCTTTTCGAGTCTGCGGGCCGTGTCTTCCTCGCGTCCGCGTTCCGTGAGGCGGTCGAGCAGCGAAGGGAAGAATTCGGCATCCGGCCCGGCCATCATCCATCCCCTGCATTCGCGGAAGCATCCTCAGGCAGATCCAGCTCGATGCGGCGCGTCTCGAGCAGCGCGTATTCGGACCGATCCGTGGCCCACATGCGCTGCCCCAGGCCGGCCTGGCAGTTTGCGCCGCAGTCCCGCCAGTCGGTGCGGCGCGAGAGCAGCAGAGCGGCATCTTCCAGTGACGCCGTGCCGGGATAGCGCACGGGCACGAGGGCGCTCACCTCGCCGCCATTGCGCCACTGCAGGCGCGCCGGAATCCAGACCAGATCACGGAGATCCTCGGGTGGCTCGATTTCGAGCCAGCGGATGGTATCGAACGGC
>JALVEM010000169.1 GCA_027030825.1 Thiohalobacter sp. | reverse complement strand
CTGCTGCTCCATGGCCCGTGCCCGGCTGATCTGCAGGTGCTGGGCGCTGGCGATCGGGCTGGCGAATCCGCCATCGTTGCTGAGATTCACCAGCAGGCTGGCCCGGGCGGCCTCGCGGCGCCAGAGCTCGGGAAAGGCGTCCTCGAAACAGATCGAAAGACTCAGGCGCATGTCGGGGCCGAGGGCGAGGAGCGGCGCGTCCTCGGGGCCGGGCGCGAAGTCGGGCAGGCGGCGCTTGAGCGGGTTGGGGATGTCCGGCCGGATGTGCGACCAGGGCGTGTACTCGCCCAGCGGCACCAGTCGGCGCTTGAAATAGTGCCCCCGGTCCCGCCCCAGCAGCAGGGCGGCGTTGTGGAAGGTGCGCCCCCCGGCATGCCAGGGTATCCCCAGGAGCACGCTGCTGCCGGCAGCGCGGGCCTCCATGTCGATGGCCTCGAGCATCTCCTCGAGATTCGACTGATATTCCGGCAGGGCCGTCTCCGGCAGCACGATCAGGCGCGCTCCCAGCCGGGATTCGATGGCCTCCATGGCATCGTCGAGTATGTCGAGCTGGCGCGCCGGATCCCACTTGTATTCCTGCGCCAGATTCGGCTGCACGAGTGCGACCGGAACGGGTGCGCCCTGGGGATGTGTCCATTGAATGGGCGGCAGGGCGGCCAGTGCGATCCAGCCGAGCAGGGTGAGCCCTGCCGCCGGTTTCCAGTTCGCCGTCCCGGCGAATGCGAGACCGGGGAGCGCGGCGGTCCAGGCGATCGCCAGGCTGGCCAGCGGGACGCCGCCCAGCGGCAGCAGGGGCGCGAGCGGGCCGTCGGTCTGGCTGAGTCCGGCCAGCAACCAGGGGAAACCGCCGCCCACGCGGCTGCGGAGCCATTCCCCGAGCAGCCAGGCCCCGGCCACCAGCAGGCCGTCGACGAGCCCCGGAGGCCGGCGGCGCAACAGGCGCCCGGCCAGGGCGAGCGCCAGCGCCGGCATCAGGGCCAGTGCGAGGATCAGCAGCAGGGTGAGGCCGTTGGCGATCCAGGGATCGGAGCCGCCATAGGCGTCGAAGGCATTGCGGACCCAGGCGAGCCCCGTGCCGAACAGCCCCAGCCCGAAGCCCAGCCCGGCCAGGAACCCGTCCGTCATCGTACGCCTGATGAGGGTCCAGCCGAGGGGTACTCCAAGCAGTAACGGAAGCAGGGCGTGCCAGCCCCAGGGGGCGAAGGCCAGAGGGGCGGCCACGCCGGCGGCGGTCGAGGTGAGCAGGATCTCGGGATGTGAGCAGCGCATGCCGGTGCCGCTGCAAGTGCGGGGCCATGCAGTTCGCCTGATGCAACAGGGAGGAATCAGGCGGTTCGCCGGTTCCGGACTGACAGAATTTCAGGTGTCTGCCCTTTTGGCATGTCAATTTGTCATGTCCGGTCTTCGTGACAGGGCCTGGAGATCGACTGCCACTGTGTCCGACTGACGAATTGTCCTGACATTCCGGCTTCCCGGACCCGGATCGTCGCCCCGAATCGCCGTCCCGTGCGAGTGACCTCGGCTCCGTGACGAAATCCGTTTTTTCGTGAAACCGCTGGATTGACAACAGTTTGCCCTGTCGGCAGGGGCGGATGTGGCGAGCGGCAACGACGGCTGGCACACCCGTTGCTTTGGCAGCCTTGTACGGGCGATGCCGCAACCATCGCGCTTCGCGCCGCAGAAAGAGATAAACGGAGGAGTCAATCATGTCGAAGACACGCCACGGAATCGTGGCGGTGGCCGGCGCCCTGATGCTGGGAGGTGGCATCGGGGCGGCCCAGGCGGCCATCGTCGCGGCCTACGAGGACATCCCGGTGGGCATCGGGGCCACACCCTCGGCCACGTTCAACATCACCCAGAACATCAGCACGGGAGTAGTCGATCTCGGCTATGTGGATGCCACCATCAACATCACCCCCACCAGCAACACCCCGGTGCTCAAGCTGTTCGAGACGGACGGGGTGGCGACCACGCTGCTTCTGACCGAAACCCTGGTCAACAACACCAGTCAGGCCTGGGCGCGCTGGGACCAGGCCATCTGGGAAGAGGCCCCGTCGGTGGGCTACGGCCCCTTCGATCCCGGCCCCAACGTGATGTGGCAGGCAGTGACCAGCAGTGATCCCGTCTATGGGGGCACGGCGATCATCGACAACAGTCTGGGCGTGGTGTCTTTCGTCTTCGACACGCCCGTCCTGCCCGGCGATTCCGTCACCTTCCTGATCGAGGTCGCGGCCACCAGCACCGGCGTCGAGGCCTTCACCATCGCCGAGATGCCGGTACCGGTGCCGGTTCCGGCTGCGGTCTGGCTGATGGTCTCGGGAATCCTGGGCGTTGCGGCCGTCGGGCGCCGCCGGGCCTGAATCGAGAACGAGGAGGAGTACGATCATGAAAACGTTCAAGACCCGCATCCTGGCCGCGAGCATCGGCTGCGCCGTGGCAGGCATGGCGGTCAGTCCGCTGGCCAACGCCCTGGGTTTCCTGCCCGGGTTTGGCACCCACCCCAACAAGTACCTGATCGTCTGGAACAGCGACCAGATGCTCGACGGGCGCAATCACAGTCCGCTGGATTCCCTGGTGGGCGTGCCCGCCGGTTCGCTGCCCGATGCCGACTTCCTGGCCGTGATCGACGCCGATCCGCTCTCGCCCGACTACGGCAAGGTGGTCAACACGGCGGAGATGCCGGTGGTGCTCGATCAGCACCTGCTCTCCGAGACGGAGAACTTCGTGGACGATGCCCTCGAGATCGTCGGCGGCACCTGGAATGGACCGGACAATCCGCCCGACATCCTGGGTGACGTGAACGGTGTGCTGGCGCCCTCGTCGATCCTCAACGAGGCACACCACATGAACGTGGTGCACCTGATCAATCCGACCGACGGCTCCCGCAACATCTTCCCCGCCGGTCTGATCAGCGCCAACGTCTTCGGCTGCGACATCACCGATCCCATGAACATCAAGCCGGCGCAGGGCACCACGCCGGACTTCTTCGGGCGCACCAGCAACGTCTGCGGCCTGGCGGTGAGCGGCCGCGCCGTCACGAACTTCTCCGGCACCGACGACCTGCTGCCCTTCGGCGGCGGACGGCTGATCGCCACCTACATGGGCGCCAAGGGCTCCTTCAGCGGCGCGACCGCCGCCAGTCTGCCACCCACCCTGACCACCCCGGGCGGGCTGGTGGAAATCGATGCCTTCACCGGCACCGTGGTGGGCGAATACACGGCCATCCCGAGCGCGCCCGTGCCCGGTCATGGCTTCTATGCGAACGGGGATCCGATGCTCGGACCGGAACGTTATGCGCCGCGCACCCAGATCGCGCTGGGCGGCGTGGACGGCAACGGCAATCCGGTCAACAACATCCTGCCGGTAGGCATCGGACCGGACAGCGGCGCCGTCGATCTGGATGCCGGCATCAACGAGGCCCCGGACACTGCGCTGCTGGCGCATCCTCACGGCATCGGTGTGCGCCCCGATCTGCCCAATCCCAAGGGCGAGACGGGCATCGTGATGGCCTCGGACTATGCCGAC
>JALVEM010000168.1 GCA_027030825.1 Thiohalobacter sp. | reverse complement strand
GGGGGGATCGACCAGCAATGTGTACTCGCGCACGATCTGTCCCGAGCCCCAGTTGGCCTCGACCAGGAAATCGAGGAAGGGTTCCTTCACGGGCACCTTGCTCGTGACGTGGATGACCGCCTTGCCGTCCGGGCGCTTCTCCACCCGGAACCGGAGCTTGCTGTGGAAGTGGGCGCGCGGGATGCCGGCTCTGGCATAGGCCTCGGGAGGCGCCAGCATCACCCGGAGAGACGCCAGCTCCTGCGGCGACGAGGCAATCACCTCGATTTCCGCATCCAGCGGCTGATCGAGATAGGATTTGATCCTGATGTTCCCCAGGCCCAGGGCGAAGGCCTGGCTGGCAAAGATCCCCAGTATGGCCGAGGCGAGGGTCTTTCTCCTTACCATCGTGCGTCCTCTCATGGTCTCAAGCGGCCGCCTCCATGGCGGTCGTCTCCGTTCCGGGCTGTCGTACTGTATACGTTCGCCGCGCAGATTTCTTTAGCAGAGCGTCGAAAAACTGCTGCGGAACCCGTCTTCAAACATTGCGCGCTGCTCGCATCCTCGCCTGTCTGTCCGAATCGCGACACAGAGATGTGAAACAGCGCACATTTTCTCGACAGCATGCCGCAAACCGCGCCCCCCATGACGGATTGCCGGCATTCGAGTCTCACCATGCAAGAGCGGGGCCGCCCTTACCGGAGGTATTTCTCCAGCAGAATCTCCGCGATCTGGATGCTGTTGAGCGCCGCGCCCTTGCGCACGTTGTCCGCCACCACCCAGAGATTCAGACCGCGTGGATGGGAGATGTCCTCGCGGATGCGGCCGACATAGACCGGATCGTTGTTGGCGCCCTCGGTGACCGCGGTCGGATAGCCGCCGTCCTCACGGCGATCCAGCACCACCACGCCCGGCGCCCGTTCGAGCAGTTCGCGGGCGGCCTCGGCGGTGATCTTCTCCCTCGTCTCGATGTGGATGGCCTCGGAATGGCCATAGAAGACGGGCACGCGCACCGCCGTGGGATTCACCTGGATGCGGTCGTCGCCCATGATCTTGCGGGTCTCCCACACCATCTTCATCTCTTCCTTGGTATAGCCGTTGTCCTGGAAGACGTCGATGTGGGGCAGGCAGTTGAAGGCGATCTGCTTCGGATATACCCGGCACTCGATCGGCTGGCCGTTGAGCAGGCGGGCGCTCTGGGTCGCCAGCTCCTCGATGGCGTCCTTGCCGGTGCCCGAGACGGCCTGATAGGTGGCCACGTTGATGCGCTCGATGCCCACGGCGTCATGGATGGGCTTGAGCGCCACCAGCATCTGGATGGTGGAACAGTTCGGATTGGCGATGATGCCGCGGTTCTTGTAGTCGGCGATCTTCTCCGGATTGACCTCCGGCACCACCAGCGGAATGTCGTCGTCGTAGCGGAACTGTGAGGTGTTGTCGATCACCACGCAGCCCGCCTCGGCCGCCTTCGGCGCATACACCTTCGAGACCGAGGCCCCCGGCGAGAACAGGCCGATCTGGACCTTCGAGAAGTCGAACTGCTCGAGATCCTCGACCACCAGCTGCCGGTCGCCAAAGGGCACCCGCTTGCCTGCCGAGCGGCTGCTGGCCACCGCAAAGACCTCCTCGGCCGGGAAATTGCGCTCGGCCAGAATCGACAGCATGGTCTCGCCCACCGCCCCGGTGGCGCCGACCACGGCCACGTTCACCTTCTTGCTCATTGCTCAAGCTCCTGTTTCTGGGGATGGCCACGGAATCCACTGAATCCGCGGAAAGAGGTTTTTAAGTATTCCCGATCCGGAACGCAGAGGTCGCAGAGGCGCAGAGCACGCAAAGAACCGGCACATTTGAATTCTGAATTCTGAATTCTGGATTCTCAAAACTTTCCGTGCTTTCCGTGTTTTCCGTGGCTATTCCTGTTCCGTGGATTCAGTGGATTCCGTGGCTAATTATCCAACAAGGCGGCGAGGACGGCGTCGCCCATCTCGGCGGTGCCGACTTCCTTCGCGCCTGCCTGCATGATGTCGGGGGTGCGCAGTCCCTGGTCGAGCACCCGGCCGACGGCCTGTTCGATGCGCCCGGCAAGCTTCGGGGCCTCCAGGCTGTGGCGCAGCATCATGGCCACCGAGAGGATGGTGGCCAGCGGATTGGCCAGACCCTTGCCGGCAATGTCCGGCGCCGAACCGTGGATCGGCTCGTACATGCCCTGCCCCTTCTCGTTGAGCGAGGCCGAGGGCAGCATGCCGATGGACCCGGTCAGCATGGCCGCCTCGTCGGAGAGGATGTCGCCGAACATGTTGGTGGTGACGATGACGTCGAACTGGCGCGGCGCCCGCACGAGCTGCATGGCGGCATTGTCCACGTACATGTGCGAAAGCTCGACATCCGGATAGTTCGCCGCCAGCACGGTCATCACCTCGCGCCAGAGCTCGGTGCACTCCAGCACGTTGGCCTTGTCCACGGAACACAGCCGCCCGTTGCGGCGGCGGGCGGTCTCGAAGGCCACCCGACCGATGCGCTCGATCTCGGATTCCGAATAGACCAGCGTATTGAAACCTTCGCGCTCGCCGTTCTCCAGGGTGCGCACGCCCCGTGGCTGGCCGAAATAGATCCCGCCGGTCAGCTCGCGCACGATCATGATGTCCAGCCCCGAGACCACCTCGGGCTTGAGCGTGGAAGCCTCGGCGAGCTGCGGATAGAGAATCGCCGGCCGCAGATTGGCGAACAGGTTGAGCCCCGAGCGCAACCCCAGCAGGCCCTTCTCGGGCCGCACCGAGATGTCCAGCGGCTCCCATTTGGGCCCGCCCACGGCACCGAGCAGCACGGCATCCGCGGCCTTCGCCTGCTCGAGCGTCTCCTCCGGCAGCGGGCTGCCCGTCTCGTCGTAGGCCGCACCGCCCACCAGGCCTTCTTCCCACTCGATGGCCAGGCCCTGGTCCCGCACCCAGGAGAGCACCTTCACCGCCTCGGCCACGATCTCCGGACCGATCCCGTCACCGGGCAACACCAGAATCTTCTTCATCGCGTCACTCTTGTTGGCTATTTGTATTCATAGCCACGGAAAACACGGAAAGCACGGAAAAGGATGTTTTCAGCGACTCCGATCCGGAACGCAGAGCTCGCAGAGGCGCAGAGCACGCAGAGACTCGCATATTCTGAATTCTGAATTCTGAATTCTGTATTCTGAATTCATACAACTTTCCGTGCTTTCCGTGTTTTCCGTAGCTATCCATCATGATTACGTCGCTAGCTTCCCAGCCCCTGGAACAACCAGGGCGCTTCCTTTCTGCGCCGTTCCTCGTAGGCGCGGATCTCGTCGGCGTGCTGGAGGGTCAGGCCGATGTCATCGAGCCCTTCGAGCAGGCAGTGCTTGCGGAAGGGGTCGATCTCGAACGGAAACTGCTCGCCCGAGGGCGTGGTCACGGTCTGGCGTTCGAGGTCGATGGTCAGCCGATAACCTTCATTGGCCTCCACCTCGCGGAACAGGCGGTCGACGACGTCCTCGGGCAGCACGATCGGCAGCACACCGTTCTTGAAACAGTTGTTGTAGAAAATGTC
>JALVEM010000167.1 GCA_027030825.1 Thiohalobacter sp. | reverse complement strand
CGGCGCTGCCGGCGCCGATGATGGCGACATCCACTTCTCGGGTCATGCGATGGCCTCCGGTTGGCGTGGGGCGGCCATTTTAGCAGCCTGTCCGCAGTCTGGATCATTTTCTCGAAATCGTGAAGATACGGGCCGCTCTGCCATCAGCGCAGTAGATTGGCCCCGAGTCCGACAGGCGGTTATGCCGGGCAAATCACACTTGCTACCGTTCAATTGGCCGAACCGGGAATGGGGTGTTAGTAACGCATTGTTTTAAATAGAGTAATCTTCATTTTGTCAAATAGAATCAGTTGATTGATGTAATTTGTAGATGATGGTAGGCTGGCGCTTTTGGACGTGCGGGCCCGCGCCTTATGTTGGAAGTTCCCGACAGTGAAATCGAAGCCCGCCTGCGGTTCGACAACCCCTGGTGGCAAACCGGTGCTCGGGTGCCCTTTTCGGAGCTGCCGCGGCGCGCCTATCTGAGCCCCCTGCTGACGCTGGTGGCCGATCTTTCGGTGAGGCGGGCGGTGGTTCTGCTCGGCCCGCGTCGGGTGGGCAAGACAGTCTTGCTGCACCAGGTCATCCATGAACTCATCGCATCCGGCGTTTCCGGGCGGGCGATTCTCTATCTGTCTCTGGATACGCCGGTGTACACCGGTCTGACGCTGGAGCGCATCACCCTGATGCACGAGGGGCTCAGTGGTCTGGGCAGCAGTGAGACGCGGTATCTCTTCTTCGACGAGATCCAGTATCTGAAGGATTGGGAGCGGCATCTGAAATCCCTGGTGGATTCCTTTCCACAATGCCGCTTCGTCGCCACCGGGTCGGCGGCCGCGGCACTGCGGTTGAAAAGCCAGGAATCCGGAGCGGGGCGGTTCACCGATTTTCTGTTGCCGCCACTGACATTCTGTGAATACCTGCGTTTCATTGGCCGGGATGATCTCCTGGAACCGGACCCCGACGGCGAGCGTGCCTACCGCGCCGTCAGCGCACAGGCCCTGGAAGCGCTGAATGCGGAGTTCGTCAACTATCTGAACTACGGAGGTTACCCGGAGGCCGTCTTCAACGAGCGCTTGCGCCAGGATGCTGCCCGCTTCATCAAGAGCGATGTGATCGACAAGGTGCTGTTGCGGGATCTGCCCAGCCTCTATGGCATCAGCGACATCCAGGAGCTGAACAGCCTGTTCGCCACGCTGGCCTACAACACGGCCCAGGAGGTGGAGATCGGCAAGCTCTCGCAGAACTCGGGGGTGGTGGCCAATACGCTGACCCGCTATCTGGAATATCTGGAGGCGGCGTTTCTGGTGCGACGCATCCGACGTCTGGACGAAAACGCCAGGCGCTTCAAGCGGGCGCGAGGTTTCAAGGTGTATCTCACCAATCCGTCCATGCGTGCGGCCCTGTTCGGTCCGGTGGATGCCGAACATCCGGCCATGGGCGCGCTTGCGGAGACGGCGATTTTCAGCCAGTGGCTGCATGCGGCTTCACTCATGCAGCGGCTGTTCTATGCGCGCTGGCGAGGTGGCCTGGAAGTGGACATGGTCGGGCTGAGCCCCGATCTCCAGAGTGTCAGCTGGGTCGTGGAAGTCAAATGGTCGGACCGGGTTTTCCATCGGCCCGAGGAGCTCAAGGGCTTGCTGGCGTTTCTGAAGCGGAACCCTGTCGCCCGTACACCGCTGGTTACCACGCGCACGTGCTCGGGCAAGAAGCAGGTGCAGGGCATCGAAGTGGAATTCGTGCCCACCAGCGTGCATTGTTTCACCCTGGGCCGCAATGTGCTGAGGGATTGGGAACAGGGTTGAAAACCAGCCGTTCAGGCGAAGCAGAGATGAATCCAGCCGGAATCGCTACCTCCCGAGTGCCGCCATGCCCGAGCTGCCCGAAGTCGAGACCACCCGCCGCGGGATCGCCCCCCATCTGATCGGCAGGCGCCTGCTGGGCGCGGTGGTGCGCGAGCGGCGGCTGCGCTGGCCGGTGCCACGGGATCTGGATGCCCGCGTTCGCGGGCGGCGGGTGGCGGCCGTGCGGCGGCGGGGCAAGTATCTGCTCATCGATCTGGAGGGCGGTGGTGCGCTGCTGCTGCACCTCGGCATGTCCGGCTCCCTCCGACTGGTGCCCTGCGACCGGCCGCCGGGAAAACACGACCATGTCGATCTGCGCCTCGAGGGTGGCCGGTGTTTGCGCCTGACCGACCCGCGCCGTTTCGGGACCCTGCTCTGGACGCCCGATCCCGATCGGCACCCCCTGCTGCGCGAGCTGGGGCCGGAGCCCTTCTCGGCGGAATTCAATGGGGACCATCTCTGGCACCGCTCGCGCGGGCGCCGGGTGGCGGTCAAGAACTTCATCATGGACAGCCACGTGGTGGCCGGTGTGGGGAACATCTATGCCAACGAGGCCCTGTTCCGGGCCGGCATCCATCCCGCCCGCGCGGCCGGGCGCATCTCTCGCCAGCGTTACGCGCGTCTGGCACAGGCCATCCGGGAGGTGCTGGCCGAGGCCATCGAGGCAGGCGGGACCACGCTGCGCGATTTCACCGGAAGCGACGGGCGGCCGGGCTATTTCAGTCGCACGCTCGCGGTGTATGATCGGGAGGGCGAGCCCTGTTCGCGCTGCGGACACCCCATCCGGTCCATCCGCCTGGGGCAGCGGTCCACCTTCTACTGCCCCCGCTGCCAGCACTGAGCCAGCGGGGAAGGAGTCTCCCATGGCCAGCTTTGCCCGTTTTCTCACCCTCTGGATTCTTCTGTTGTCCGGCCTGCGCGCGGAGGCTGCCGTGCCCAGGCTCGACCGGCTGGTGGAGGTCGCGCCCAACCGGATCGTCCTGATCGGCGATTTCGGACATCCCTGCAAGGGCTGTTTCATCGCGGTGGCACACCGTGACGGGCCACGCCTGCGATACGTTACCCGCAACTGGACACCGAATCGCATCGAGCTGCGCCTGCACGACGTCGGCGGTTCGCTGGAGGTGGCGGTGGCCGTGGTGCGGCCGGAAGGCCGCAGCCGGGCGCTTCCCTACCGCCTCCAGCCCCGCATCGTGCCGCCGCCGGGCCCCGCCGGCCGGCGCGCGCCCTGGCTCGGCAGCGACTGGGTGCTGATGGGCAGCTATGCCGGCACCCGCCCGGACGAGGGCGTGGACCGCTATCCGGTGGCCATTGCGCCGCCGCCCTGTGGCGCCACCGCCCAGGCCTTCGATCACGCGGAACTCGAGGTCGATCGCAGCCGCGGCGGGGATGCCATCCTCCTCTCCCAGCCCCCCTCCGGTTGCCTTGGTCGCTGTCCCCCGATCGAGGTGGGCTGGTTTCACGAGGCGGGCGGTGCAGTGAAATACGTGCTGCGCCTGTTCCGGCGCGAGGTCGTGGGTATATGCGACCCGATGCCGGGTGACTGACAGGCTGTTGAAAAACTGCTGCGAATCTCGCCTGCGGTATTGCGCGCTGCTCGCTCCCTCGCCTATCTATATGTCTCGGTCGCTGCGCTGTGCGCGCCTTGCATCCGAGCTTCTCGCGACGTTTTTCAATCAGCCTGAGCCCGCTGGATCACTCGGCCTCGATCACCACGGCGCGG
>JALVEM010000166.1 GCA_027030825.1 Thiohalobacter sp. | reverse complement strand
GGCCGGTCGATGTCGCTGTCGTACCACGCCCAGAGGGCGGCTTCTGGCACGGGCGGCCTCGACCGGCGTGAGGATCCCCTGGGCCTGCAGGATGTCGAGCACCTGATCGCGCCGGGCCCGCGCCCGATCGGGATGGCGGAAGGGGTTGTAGTAGGCCGGTCCGCGGATCATGCCGACCAGCAACGCGACCTGCTCCGGGCGCAGCTCGTCGAGCGGGCGGTCGAAGTAGAAGCGGCTGGCGAGCGCGAAGCCGTGGATGGCACGTGCCCCGTCCTGGCCCAGATAGACCTCGTTGACATAGGTCTCGAGGATGCGCCGCTTGTCGTAGTGCAGTTCGAGCAGCACCGCCATCAGCGCCTCGTTCAGCTTGCGCGTCAGGCGACGGCCCCGATCCAGGAAGAGATTCTTGACCAGCTGCTGGGTGAGCGTGGAACCGCCCTGCACCACGCCGCCGGCGCGGAGGTTGGCGACCAGCGCCCGCAGGATGCCACGTGGCGAGATGCCGTGATGACGGAGGAAACTCCTGTCTTCGACCGCGATCAGCGCCTTGATCAGCAGCGGCGGCACCTCTTCGAGCCGCACCAGCTCGCGATCCTCGTTGCGGCCCGGATACAGGCTGGCGATGGGCTCGGGTTCGAGCCGCACCAGGGCAACCGGCGCGCCGTCAGGGGTGGTGAGCTTCGCAATCCGCCGGGCATCGAAACGGACCCGCAGCCGCCGGGCCGGCTCCTTGCCGTCCCAGAACGCAAACCCCCGGGTATGGAGTTCGAACCGGCGGCCGTTCCGTGCCGCCTCGCCGGGGCGCCTCACCGTCCGGACGAAGCGGTAGCCCAGTCGCTCGAGGTGCGCGGCGAAGGCCTCGGGCGACAGGACCCTGCCTTCGTAGAGTTCGACCGGCGCAGCCAGCACATGCGCCGGCAGGGACCACTGGCGCCCTTCGAAACGGGCGCGGATCTTCATGTCCAGATGAAGCAGGTAGCCCGCGAAGGCGAGCGCAGCGATGATCAGCAGACGCCAGGCAAGGGAACGCAAGAGCCTGCGTTTGCCGTCGGCTCCGGATCGGTTTCGCTTCTTTTGCCTGCGCCTGCCGCGGGAGGCACGTCGACGCCGGGTGGTGGGCATGAACCTCGGATGATCGATGCACGTTGCGAGACGGCATCATACCAGCTTGCAGCCTCCCGGACCCGGGTGCCGGCGTTGGTTTTTGCAGGGTGTCAGAGATCGCTGGTCCAGCTCGGGCTGGGCCTGGGAGGTGGCACGTTCGGTCCATCCGTGCCGGTGCCGGCGTGCGCCTCTTCGGAGGGCGCGCCTTCTTCCTCGTCGGCCGCCAGATCCACTTCCTCGATCGGCTGGATGCGGTCCTCCAGCGGCGTTTCGGAATCCGTGGATGCTTCCGGAGCATCCGACACGGCGTCATCCTCGTTCGGCCCATGCCCCGTTGCATCGGATTCCTGCCGGTCGGGCGGCTGCGGATCGGAATGTTCCCGCTCCAGTGCATCGATACGACCCTGCAGCTCCGCGATCTCCTCGCGCAGGCGCGTGTTCTCGCTTTCCAGCACGGTGATGCAGTTCCCCAGTTCGCGGTTGGTGCGCTGGATCCTCTCGATGGTCTCCTCCAGCAGATTGTTCGATGCGTTCTCCGGCACGGCCTCGTGCATCAGGGCCTCGAGTTCCTGGATGGTGGCCTCCTGGCTGCCGACCAGGTCGATCAGCAATCGAGCGCTGGACTCGGCATCGACCTCCGTGCCGGCCGTGTTCTCGCCCGAATGTTCGATCTCCGCCAGCAGGGCTTCGATTCGGGCAGCCTGCCGTTCCGCCTGTTCGAGCCTTTCGATGATGATCTTCGCCTGCTCGGAATCGCCGAGTTCCTCCTCCAGCATTCCGCGAAGTTCGGCGATGAGCCCCTTCTGTTCGAACAGGGCATTGTGCAGTTGGTCGATCCGGATCCTGTCGGGGCTCGCGGCACCCGGGCGGGGAACATCGGAAAGGTCATGGTCCGCGGCCTGCTCCGGCAGGATGCGAGCCAGAAGATCCTCGATGCCTTTCGCCCAGTGCGACTCCCGCGCCTCCGGATCCGCACCGACGAGCTGCGCGTGATGTTCGAGTTCCAGGAAGCGGTGACGTATCGCCAGCAGGCGCCGCCTGTCCTCGCCCTCCTCGCCCGTGGGCGGTCGGAGGTATTGAAAGACGTCTTCACCGAGCATGGCCCGGCTGGCCTGAATCTCTGCCTCAAGCAGGCTCGCATAGTCGGGCACGGCCTCCGGTTGCCGCGAGGCCTTCTCCCGGATGACGCGGACGCGCTTTCTCGCCTCGTTCAGGGCATGGGTGAGCTCGGTGATCCGGGCCTTCTGCCGGCGCTGCCTGAAATAGAGAAACAGGGCGATGCCGGAGATCACCAGCAGGGCCTCGAGCATGGCCAGCATGGCGTACATGAAGGTGGACGATACCTGGATCATGCCGCATTCCCCCGGACGGTCTCGGATTCGGGCCCGGTCGTCTCCGTGCCTTCCTCCCGGGCATCGTTGGATTCGTCGGGATTCTTCTCGTCGTTCCCGATGGCCGAATCCCCATCGCTTGCCGAGGCTTCGGCGGAGCCACCATCGGCGGCATCTTCGCCCGCCTCGTCATCCGTCGCTGCCGTTTCGGGCGATGCCTCGTCGAGCCAGGACAGGTCGGCCGGATCCGGCTCGGCCGACTCGCCACGACGACGGTTGCGCCACCTGAGCCAGCCGAACACCCCGCCCGAAATCACGAGATTGATGACCAGGAAGGTCGCCAGGATGGTCCACAGGCTCGGTGGTTCTTCCGTTTCCTCGGGCAGTAGGGTTTCCTCCTGCACGGGACCCGGATCACCGGCAGGCGACTCCGCCGTCTCGGTGGCCTCGTTGTCCGTTGCCTCGGCGGCGGTCTCGGATCGGGGTTCAGGAAGAGGCTCGACCGGCGGCCTCTCCTCCTCTTCTGCATCAGGTGCCGCCATGCTCGAAGCAGGCGCCTCTGGAGCCGGTGCCGCGTCGAAATGCAGGACCTTCTCGCGACGGAAGGTCTTGCCCACCGCGATCACACGGACCTCGTGCGGGCCCGAGGTGGCGAGCCTGATCTGATTGGCGAAACGGGCATCGCCTGCTTCCTCGTCGCCGCTGACGCCGCTGTCCGCCAGCGGAACGATGCGCGCTTCGCCCTCCGACGGCACCAGCCGGGCGCTGAATCCGGTCGCGGCCAGTATGGCCGGCTGGGTCAGGCGGGCATCCCCCTGCTTGAGCCAGGCGGAAATCGTGAGGACGCCGTCCTGCTGCGGCGTCTCCGGATCCATCCGGGCCTCGAGGCCGAGATCCGTGACGATGTAGGCGCGATTGGTGCCCTGAGCGTCGGCGGCCAGCAGCTTCCAGATGCCCGGCGGCGGTCCCTTGACCGTGATCATGTCGAACAGGTCTGACTGGAACCAGCGCACGGCGCGGCCGGCATTGACCGCGGCGATGCGGCGGCCATCCGGCATCTCGAGCACGATGTGCACGTCCGGACGGGCCTTGGAGGCCACCACGGTGAATTCGCTCACGGCG
>JALVEM010000165.1 GCA_027030825.1 Thiohalobacter sp. | reverse complement strand
CGCCGTCACGAGCTCATGAAGGTGCGCGTCAGCGTGGGCGACCGCAGCGAACGCGACCGCCTGATCGATGCACTCTGCGAGCGCACCGGCAGCACTCTGATCCATCGCATCGGCCATGTCGCCCTCATCTTCCGCCGCAACCAGCAGAAGCCGAAAATTCCATTGAAGCTCTCCGCCCGGAGATAGCAACGGAATCCACGGAAGACAAGGAAAGCGGTTCTTTCGGGGGATTCCGATCCCTGACGCAGAGGCGCAGAGAACACCGAGATATTTCTGTTGTTTGCGGCTTCCTCGTCGTCCCGGACGAAGCATCGCGAAGCGATGCGAAGATCCGGGATCCAGAAACCACACTACTCCATGCCGCCGTGGTCGATGATTTCCCTGGATCCCGGATAGCCCGCTGCGCGGGCTTCCGGGATGACTGAGGTGGGGTATGCGGGCTTCCGGGATGACTGGGCGGGTGCTGCGCGGGCTTCCGGAAATAACGAGAGTGGGAGGTCATTCCGGGCGAGCGGTTTTTTTCTTCGTCATTCCGGGCGAGCGAAGCGAGACCCGGAATCCAGCAACCACGCTGATCTCTGCCTCTGTGGTCCTCGTTTTCCTGGATTCCGGATCGGCGCTGTGCGCCGTCCGGAATGACCATGATGGAAACAGCCACGGAAGCACACGGAAAAACCCGGAAATCGAGTGGGGGTGAGGAGTGCACGCATCCTGCACCGCCTTCCGACTTCCAGCTTCCGATCTCTGCCGCGCCCGTGTCAGCCGCAGCCCCTTCCAGCTTCTTGCTTCCGAATTCCGAATTCCGAATTCTGTATTCTGAATTCTGTATTCTATAGACATGGCCAAACGCTCCCGAAGCAGCCGCCGCTGGCTGCGTGAACATTTCGATGACGAGCATGTCAAACGGGCAAGGCAGGAGGGCTGGCGCTCGCGCGCGGTCTACAAGCTCGCCGAACTGGACGAGAAATATCGCCTGCTCAGGCCCGGCATGACGGTCGTCGATCTCGGCGCCGCGCCCGGCGGCTGGTCGCAGTACGCCGCGCACCGGCTGGGCGACCGGGGTCGCATCGTGGCGCTCGACCGGCTGCCGATGGACCCGATTGCGGGCGTGGATTTTCTCCAGGGGGACTTTCTCGAGCAGGAAGTGCTCGATGCCCTGCGCGAGCGGATCGGCAACCGTCCCGTGGACCTTGTGATGTCGGACATGGCCCCCAATCTATCCGGTATGGAAGCCGTGGATCAGCCCCGGGCCATGTATCTCGCCGAACTCGCCGAGGATTTCGCCCGTCAGGTACTGGCGCCCGGAGGCACCCTGATCGCCAAACTCTTCCAGGGCGAGGGTTTCGACGAGCTGATCCGCCGGGTGCGAGGCGAGTATGCCCAGGTTCGGGTGCGCAAGCCACGGGCCTCCCGGCCCCGTTCCCGCGAGGTCTATCTGGTGGCGACGGGGCGCAGGATGGTGTAATGTCGAAGTTGCATGCGCCGATTCCTTCATGGTTTCAATGGTTTCAGTGCCGAATCCGCCGAGACGGCAATGGAGCGAGCAGTACAGTATCGAGGTAATCCGACTTGAACGACATGGCAAAGAATCTGGTGTTGTGGGTGGTCATCGCCATCGTGCTGATGACGGTCTTCAACAATTTCGGGCCGTCCACACCCCGCACCGACGTACTCAGCTATTCGGACTTCATCGCCCAGGTGAAGTCGGGCGAGGTCGCCCAGGTCACCATCCAGGACCGGACCATTCACGGCGTCACCACCTCCGGTGAGCGCTTCACCACCTATGCGCCGAACGACCCGCGCCTGATCGACGATCTGCTCGCCAACAACGTGAAGATCGTGGTCAAGCCGCGCGAGGAGCAGAGCCTGCTCACGCAGATCTTCATCTCCTGGTTCCCCATGATCCTGCTGATTGCGGTATGGATATTCTTCATGCGGCAGATGCAGGGCGGCGGGGCCGGCCGGGGTGCCATGTCCTTCGGCAAGAGCCGCGCCCGGATGCTGGGCGAGGACCAGGTCAAGGTGACCTTCGCCGACGTGGCCGGCGTCGAGGAGGCCAAGGAAGAGGTCGCGGAGCTGGTGGAATTCCTGCGCGATCCGGCGAAGTTCCAGCGTCTCGGTGGCAAGATCCCGCGCGGTGTCCTCATGGTGGGGCCGCCGGGCACCGGCAAGACGCTGCTGGCCAAGGCCATCGCCGGCGAGGCCAAGGTGCCCTTCTTCACGATTTCCGGTTCGGATTTCGTCGAGATGTTCGTCGGCGTGGGCGCATCCCGCGTGCGCGACATGTTCGACACGGCCAAGAAGCACGCCCCGTGCATCATCTTCATCGACGAGATCGACGCGGTCGGCCGTCACCGCGGTGCCGGTCTGGGCGGCGGTCACGACGAGCGCGAGCAGACGCTGAACCAGCTGCTGGTCGAGATGGACGGTTTCGAGGGCAACGAGGGCATCATCGTCATCGCCGCCACCAACCGTCCCGACGTGCTCGATCCGGCCCTGCTGCGTCCGGGGCGCTTCGACCGTCAGGTGGTGGTGCCGCTGCCCGACGTGCGCGGTCGCGAGCAGATCCTGCGCGTGCACATGCGCAAGGTGCCCACCGCCGACAACGTCGATCCCATGATCATCGCCCGCGGCACGCCCGGTTTCTCCGGCGCCGATCTGGCCAACCTGGTGAACGAGGCCGCCCTGTTCGCCGCACGCGCCAACAAGCGGGTGGTGGACATGGACGACTTCGAACGCGCCAAGGACAAGATCATGATGGGCGCCGAGCGCAAGTCGATGGTGATGAGCGAGGACGAGAAGAAGCTCACCGCCTATCACGAAGCGGGGCACGCCATCGTCGGCCGGCTGGTGCCGGAACACGATCCGGTTCACAAGGTGTCCATCATCCCGCGCGGCCGGGCGCTGGGCGTGACCCTGTTCCTGCCCGAGGACGACCGCTACAGCTTCAGCAAGCAGCGTCTGGAGAGCCAGATCTGTTCCCTGTTCGGCGGTCGAATCGCCGAGGAGCTGATCTTCGGTCCGGAGCGTGTGACCACGGGGGCCTCGAACGACATCCAGCGCGCCACCGAGATCGCGCGCAACATGGTCACCCGCTGGGGGCTCTCGGAGAAGCTGGGGCCGCTGGCCTATGGCGAGGAAGAGGGCGAGGTGTTCCTCGGCCACGCCGTGACTCAGCACAAGAACATCTCCGACGAGACGGCCCATGCGATCGACGAGGAGGTGCGTCGCATCATCGACCGGAACTACATGAAGGCCAGGCAGATCCTCGAGGAGAACATGGACATCCTCCATGCCATGGCCGAGGCCCTGATCCGGTACGAGACCATCGATTCGGATCAGATCGACGACCTCATGGCCCGCCGCGAGGTGCGTCCGCCCAGGGACTGGGGCAACGACACGCCGGCCGGTGGCCAGGGAGCCAGCACCGGCGATTCGGACCGCGGCAAGGAGGCGCCGAGCAAGCCCGGGGAAGGCCCTATCGGGAAGCCGGCCAGCGAGCATTGAATTCGCTGCCATCCTGCCTCAGACTGACGCCCTGCAATCAGCAGGGCGTTCGTCTTTCCGGAG
>JALVEM010000164.1 GCA_027030825.1 Thiohalobacter sp. | reverse complement strand
CACGTTGCCGATGAGCTCGACCGCCTCGGCCAGCTCCCGTTCGGCATCGGCCACCCGGTAATGGCGGTTCATGCCGGCGAGCAGCGTCTCGTCCAGGGTCTGGATGCCGTAGCTCAGGCGGTTCACGCCCAGAGACCGCAGATGTTCCAGCTTGGCCCGTCCAAGCGTGTCGGGTGCGGCCTCGATCGTCACCTCGGCGGCGGGATCGATGCGGAAATGGGCATGCAGCGCCTCGAAGATCCGCGTCAGCAGGGCATCGTCGAGAAAGGTGGGCGTGCCGCCGCCGAAGTAGATCGACTCGCATTCGGCATCGGCCAGCACGTCGGCATACATGGCCATCTCGCGGACGAGATAGTCGACATAGGTCTCGGCCCGTTCGATGCCCTTGCCCGGCAGCACGGCGTAATAGCAGAAACTGCAGAGCGTCCTGCAGAACGGGCTGTGAAGATAGATCGAATAGCGCCCGGGAATGATCGACGGTTCGGAGAAGAGCGCTTCGGCGGTATCCGGCGGGGACTGCTTGGCCAGCAGCGGCGGGGGAAATGACCAGTCGAAGCAGGGAAAGAAATCGTTCTGTATTCTGAGCAGCGACTGCAGCCGTTCACCGAGCGTCTCCGGATCACCCTGGTAGAGCACGCCGTCTTCGCGGACCTCGTGGCCACGGATGAGCCGCGACTTCTTGTTGAAGCATTCACTGACATGTTCCATGCTGTCCTCCATCCTGGTGGTTTCCTGTTTCCGTCGTGTCCGCACCCCCATGCGGACGATTCCCCCGAAGAAAACATAGCACAGACAGCAGGGAACGAGGATCGGAAGATCGCGAGCGCCCGGGACGACCGCCCGTCAGAGGGAGAAGCCGGACTCCCCGGGCAGATGCGCCCTCGATTTCAGATAGACGAGCTTGCCCTGCCAGACCGGCACCGGATCCGGCACGCCCAGCAGGTAGCCCTGGCCGAGATCCATCTTCAAGGCCTCGAGCTTCTCGGCCTGCCGGATGGTTTCGATGAACTCGACCACGGTGACCAGATTCAGCTCGCGCGCCATCTGGCGGGTGATCTGCATGATGCGTTCGCTGGCCTCGCTGGTGTCGAGCTGGCGGGTCAGGGAGCCATCCATCTTGAGATAGCTGACACTGCCATCCAAGGCCAGCTCGATGACCGTCTGCAGAGTGGAATACCCGGTGCCGAAGTCGTCGATGGCAAAAACCAGACCGTATTCGGTATTCAGACGACGCACCAGATCGCGGTGTTCGAGCAACACCTGTTCGGTCAATTCCATGACGACGTCGAATTCTCGCAATGAGCCGCGCAATGCGTTGACCAGCTGGTCGATATAATTCTGCTGAGCAAGCGAAGCCGCCGAGACATTGATGAACAGGCGCGATGTGATCCTCCGCAACGATCTCGCCTGACGGATCACAGCCTTCAGGACAAGCTTGTCGAACAGGGGAGAAATCCTCATGGCGATGATGTCGTCGATGAACAGGCCGGCGCTGATGTACCCGTTTTCTGTCCGGAACCGCCCCAGCACCTCGAAGGCGTGAATGTCCCGACTCTCGTCGAGCGTCACCAGTGGCTGGATGAAGATGTCGGTGGATTCCTCGGTGAGACGTTCACGCAGATCGAGCACCTTGCGATAGTGCTCTCGCAGCCAGTCCAGCATGGACTCCACCGCCTCCTGCGAGGTTTCCAGCGCCGCACCCTGCTGGCGGGCGCGCTTGGTCAGGTACTGAATCACCAGATGCATGTCCTCGGTCGACAGCTCGCTGATGCCGGTGAGCTCGATACCGAGATAGCTGAGCTGAAGATCCACCGGGAGGTCGGTTCCTGCCTTCGTGCCGCAGGACCGCTGTTCGATTTCCGTCAGCAGATCACGCATGGACTCCGTGGAAACATTCTGGCCCAGCAGATAGAAATCGCCGGCGATGCCGCGTGTGTACAGCAGCCATTCCCGGTGCTGCTCGAACATCTCGCGCAGCACGGCCTCCACACTGGCGAGTGCGCGATTGCCCACCTCCGTGCCATAGAGGGCATTGATCCGCTCGAGCTTCTGCAGGTTGATCACGCACAGGAACTTGCGTCCGGGCAGATAGAGCGAGGCCTGCACGAAGCTGAAAAAGCGATCGATGTAATTGGTCTGAGCCTCCAGATAGAGGGCGCCGAGCGTCTGCAGCAGTTTGGATGCTTGCTGATCCAGATCCTGCCAGGCCAGATAGGCCTGCTCGAAGCGACCGGCGACCAGCAGGGCGTGGAGGATGCCCGCCTGCCTGACCATGAGCCGGTGCTGTTCCTCGATCTGGTCGCAGAGCTTGAGATCGAGGCAGATCATCATGCTCTCGGGGTAGCGCAGGGCCTGCGCGAATTCGCTCTCGCCGGCCGGTTGCAGCGGAAAACTGCCAAAATCACCCTGGATAGCCTCGCGCACAGCCTGCATCCAGTCCAGGATCAGGCGGATCAGGATCCGTTCGTGCAGGACAGGCAATGGCAATTTTGCCGCATGACTGGCCTCGGCGACGAGAAAGGCACGTGCTGCCACACGCCGGGCGTGTTCAAACCTGCGCGCAATGGCCGCATAGTGTTCGAGCGGATCCGGAAGATGACAGGCGAGCATCTTCACGACTCCCTGCTTGACGTGATTGAAGCTCGCCATCAGGAGCGCGAACGGCACGCCGAGATCGAAACATTCGAGCGCCAGACGCCGAGCCTGCGTCTCGGTGTCTTGATGAAAGTCTGCGAGCAGATCCCGAAAGCCGGCTAGAAAGCGGTCCTCAATCCGAACATCGAGGACGGCATCGAAATCACTGAAGAAACGGCGAAGACTTTCGAGGAGATCGTTGATCTGATCCCTGGTGAGCTGATGGTCGGATTCCTGCATCAATTTCCTTCGAGGACAATGACTCCTGCGGCCTCCCCCCGGTTGCCGTCCGCCTCTCGATTATAGGCTTTCACCCCGCAATGGCAACCGCGGTAAAACCGACGGCTCGTCAGGAGGTCAGGCGGCGATAGATGTCGGAGACCTTCAGCGGCAGCTTGCGCACCTCGTCGATCACGGTGTAGTTCACGGGACCGTACATGTGCGGCAGATAGTCCCTGGCCTCGGTGTCGATGGTGATGCAATAGGGATGGATGCCGTCGCGCTTGGCCTCGATCAGCGCCATGCGGGTGTCCTCGATGCCGTAGGCGCCGCGGTAGGTGTCCAGATCGTCCGGCTTGCCATCGGAGAGCGTGATCAGCAGCCGGGTGCGCGCCTCGACCTCGTTGAGCAGCTTCGAGAGGTGGCGGATGGCCACGCCCATGCGGGTGTAGTCGCGCGGCCGGATGCCGCTGATGCGCGCGCGCACCTCTTCGTCGTAGGGCTCGTCGAAGCGCTTGATGCGATAGACCTCGCAGCGCTTGCGCGTGGTGCCCGAGAAGCCGTAGATGGCGTAGCGATCGCCGAGGGTCTCGAGGGATTCGCACAGCAGCACCAGCGCCTCGCGCTCGGCGTCGTTGATCCAGCCCTTGGTCGAGCCGCTCATGTCCACCATGAACATGACCGCGATGTTGCGCTCCAGCTTGTGCATCTTGGTGAACAGCC
>JALVEM010000163.1 GCA_027030825.1 Thiohalobacter sp. | reverse complement strand
AGCTCAAGCACGCGCTCGCCGATCTCAGGAACTTGTTCCAGGTGCTCGAGACCCGGCCCGAGATCCAGGATCGTCCCGATGCACGGCCGCTCGAGGTCGGCGACGGCGAGGTACGGTTCGAGCACGTAAGCTTCGCCTACGACCCCGAACGGCCCATCCTGCACGACGTCAGCTTCACCATCCCCCCCGGCCGAAAGGTGGCCGTGGTGGGCCCGAGCGGCGCCGGCAAGTCCACGCTGGCCCGCCTGCTCTTTCGTTTCTACGACGTCCAGTCCGGCGCCATCCGCATCAACGGCCAGGACATCCGCGAAGTCACCCAGGCCAGCCTGCGGGCCGCCATCGGCATCGTGCCGCAGGACACGGTGCTCTTCAACGACACTCTGCTCTACAACATCCGTTACGCCCGGCCCGAGGCGGACTTCGAGGAAGTGGTGGCGGCAGCGAAACTGGCCAGCATCCACGATTTCATCGTGTCCCTGCCGAAGGGTTACGAGACGGTGGTGGGCGAACGCGGCCTGAAGCTGTCGGGCGGCGAGAAGCAGCGGGTGGCCATCGCCCGCGCGATTCTCAAGAACCCGAAGATCCTGATCTTCGACGAGGCCACCTCGAGCCTCGATTCGGTGTCGGAACGGCAGATCCTCGACGCCATGCGGCGGGTCGCCGCCAATCACACCACCCTGGTCATCGCCCACCGCCTGTCCACCATCGTCGATGCCGATCACATCCTGGTCATGGAACAGGGCCGGATCGTCGAGCAGGGCAACCACGTCAGCCTGCTGGAGATGAACGGCATCTATGCGCGGCTCTGGGCCCTGCAGCTCGAGGAGCGACGGAAGGAGAGCGAAGCATCACGGACCGCGGGCGATCAGGTGGTGGAGCTGCCCCACTAACAACCTGTCGGACTTGGGAGATCGTAGCGAGCATGGTGGGAGAGCGGCCCTAAGTCCGATAGGCTGCCAACCCGCATATTGTGTATTTCGTGGCTGCCCCCATTCCGTGGGTTCAGTAGATTCCGTGGCTATCTCTTCCGTCATTCCGGACGGCGCGAAGCGCCGATCCGGAATCCAGGGAAAGAGCAGGCCGCAGCGGCATGAAACAACCGGGTTTCTGGATTCCGGGTCTCGCATCGCTCGCCCGGAATGACGGCGGCGAAGTTATCCCGGAAGCCCGCGCAGCGGGCTGTCCGGGATCCAGGAAATGAACAGTCACGGAGGCATGAATTGACGTGGTTTCCGGATTCCGGCTCGCGCTTCCCGGCTCGGGGCCGGGGTCGCCTGGGCCGGAATGACGAAGAAAGAACAGGTCACCCGGAACAACCAGGAAGGATCGGATGCCTGTTCGACAGACCGCTAGATGCGGACGTAGGCCCACCCTTCCTGCAGCCGATGGATCACGTGGTCCACTGCGGTG
The DNA here is from genome assembly GCA_027030825.1 of Thiohalobacter sp. GTDB lineage: Bacteria > Pseudomonadota > Gammaproteobacteria > Thiohalobacterales > Thiohalobacteraceae > J048. The sequence goes on along the minus strand of JALVEM010000163.1, from coordinate 2,213 downwards.
GTGTCGGTCCGGACATGGTCGATGAGAATCACCTGCTGGCCGCGTTCCTCGAGCCGGCGGATGGAATTGGTGCAGGCCACGAACTGGATGTGATTGCCGAACCGCTGCATCAGCCCCGCCACCCGCTGCACATAGGGCGAGACGTCGGCGCGCAGCAGATCGATGCCCCCGGCATTGACCAGCACATCGACACGGATGCCGGTTTCGGCATACTCGGTCAGCAGCCGCTCTGCCTGATCGAGGGCATTGCGGAAGCGTTCCGGATCGGATTCCTCGATGTGCAGCAGCACCCGGTGCCGGCTGGCTTCGATGTCCTGCAATACCACGCTCTGCAGCCCGGCGGTCTCGTGATCGACACACAGCCGCCCGACCAGCAGTCCCACGCCGAACAGCAGCAGCGAGGCGGCCAGCGCCATCGGCCACCGGCGGCGGGTCGCCCGCCCGGCGCGGATCGGCGCCTTCGATGGCGGTTCGACATCCTCGAAGGCCTGGCGCACCCACTCGCTCGTCATGCGCATGCGGCAGACCCGTTCACGCAGCGCCGGATCCTCTTCCATGGCCTCGAGAAACCGTTGTCGTTCCTCGCCCGGCAGTTCGTCGTCGATGAACGCCTGCAGCCGGATGTCCGAAACGCAGTCTTCCCGAATGTCGTGCTTCTTCATGCCCTGCTCCGAACCAGACGCGGCACCGTGTCACGAGAAGTCCCGTCTCCAGACGAGACCGACCTTTCCCGATCATGCCATGCCGCAAGACGGCGGCACAGTCCCTGCCGGGCGCGGTTGAGCCGACTCATGACGGTGCCGACCGGAATATTGAGAATCTCGGCAGCCTCCGCATAGGCGAATCCCTCGATGTCCACCAGCGTCACCACTTCCCGCTGAAGCACCGGCAGGGAGAGGATGGCCCGACGCATGGCGTGAATGCGCTCCATCCGTTCCACGTCGCCCACCACGTCGCCCTGCGGATCCAGCACCGATTCGTCCAGCTCGATGTCCGGGCGCTGTCGCCGCAGATACTGGCGCCAGCAGTTGTGAAGGATGCTGTGCAGCCAGGCATCCAGACGGTCCGGATCGCGCAGATCGGCCTGGTGCTGCAATGCGCGTTCCAGCGTCTCCTGAACCAGGTCGTCCGCCACCATGCGGTCTCCGCACCAGGCAAAGGCGATACGGAACAGCCGTCTCCGGCTCTCGGCGATGCGCTGCCCGATCTGCCGGCGGGACCGGGTCGTACAGAGTCTTTCGAGGATTCCCATGCCCCGGTAGATGCAACACCGGGAGGTTTTATTCGCCCTGTCGAAAAAATTTTTCCACCCCGAATAAATCCGGGCGGGCACGACTCTACCGCATGTGCCCGGGGGCAATCCCCGGAGACGCGATCATCCATCAACGCATCAGAGGAGTCCGCCATGCACGTGCACGTCCGAAGAAGCCTGCTCATGCTGATCTCGCTCCTGTGGCTCGCCGCGCCCGGGATCGGCCAGGCAGCCGAGCCGGAGAAGAAACCCTTCGCGGAAGAGCGCATCGTCCTGCAGATCAGCGACCGTGACCCCTTCAAGCAGACGCTGGTCCTGAACGTGGCCGGCAATCTGCTCAGGTACTACGGCCCGGACAAGGTCGACATCGAGATCGTCGCCTTCGGCCCCGGCCTGCGCCTGCTGTTCGCCGACAACAGCAACCGGGGGCGCATCGAGAGCCTGGTCGAGAACGGCGGCGTACGTTTCTCCGCCTGCAGCAACACCATCCGCAACATGGGCAAGAAGCTCGGCCACCCCCCGGAACTCAACCCCAATGCCGTCCGGGTCAAGGCGGGCGTGGTTCGAATCATCGAACTCATGAACCAGGGCTACAAGCTCATCAAGCCCTGATGATTCCCCGACCTCAAGCCACCACCGAAGAAATTCACGAGGAGTAACCATCCATGACTCGCAGAACCGCTCTGTCCATTGCACTCTCGATGCAGCTCGGCGCCCTGGCCATTCCCGCCCAGGCGGCCAACTGGCTCATGCTGCAGGGCACGGAACCGGCCGGCAGCGCCGGACGCGCCAAGCTCTGGGGCTTCGTCCAGGCCCAGTACCAGAAGGATTTCTCCGACCCCTTCACCGCGCCCGGCAAGGAGATCTACGTGCCGCCCAAGCTCATCGGCCCGAATCTGGAGGAACAGGCGCAGTTCAACATCAACCGGGCCCGTATCGGCGTCCGGGGCGCCAACTTCCC
>JALVEM010000162.1 GCA_027030825.1 Thiohalobacter sp. | reverse complement strand
GTCTCGCTGCTGCTCGACAAGGGCGCGAAGATCGATGCTGCCGACCGCAACCGGCGCACGGCGCTGCTCAATGCCGCCACGCTCGGCAATACGGCACTGGTGAAACTGCTCGCGAAGCGGGGGGCCGATCTGGAACACCAGGACCAGATGGGCCGCACGGCACTCATCCAGGCAGCCGAGGCGGTGCGCACCGACACCGTGCTGGCCCTGCTCGAACTGGGCGCGAAGGTGGATGCGCGGGACAAGGACGGCAAGACCGCGCTCATGCTGGCCGCCTTCCGCGGCGCCCGGCAGATCGCCGAGGCGCTGCTCGAGCACGGGGCCGACATCGATGCCGTCAACCACGGCAATGCCAGTGCCCTGATGTTCGCTGCGGCCGCGGGCCGGATCCACATGGTCGAGCTGCTGCTCGGGCGCAAGGCCGATCCCAACATCCGCGACACCAATGGCCGCAGCGCGCTCACCTATGCTTCGGCACGCGGTTTCCTGAAGATCGCAACCCTGCTGGTCGAGGCCGGCGCCGACGTGAACATCGCGGACAAGGACGGCAAGACGCCGCTCACCTACGCCATGGAGGAAGACCACCAGAAACTCGTGGAAATGCTGCGCAGTCACGGTGCCCGGATTCCCGAGGATCTGGCACAGCTGAATCCCGCGGACTAGGCTGAAAGCGGAACGTCACCACGGCAACGCAGATTGCCGGGAGGAGGAGGACCATGAATCGTCGCTCGATCGATCTGGAATCGGTCATCAACACGCGGGAACAGCCCGCGGTGGTGATCGACGCCGAATACCGCATCGTGGCCGCCAACCGCGCCTACTGCGAGTCCTACGGCGTCGACCCTGGCACTGTCGTGGGCAGGAAGTGCCATGAGGTGTCGCACCGGTCCGAGCGCCCCTGTGATCTCAACGGAGAACCCTGTCCCTTGCGGGCCGCGCTCGCCGGCGATGCCCCCCTGGAAGTGCTCCACACCCACTATGATCCGGAAGGCCGACCGGATCATGTGCGCGTCAAGTCTTTCCCGCTGGTGGATGCAAGCGGTCAGCGTCTGGCGATGGAGACCATCCACCGCCTGGCGCCACCGGCCGAGCTGGGCTGCGAGGAGATGCGCATGATCGGTCGCTCGCCGGCCTTCGTCGCCACCATCGAGAGTCTGAGCACCGCCGCCAAGTCCACCATCCCGGTGCTCATCCACGGGGAGACCGGGGTCGGCAAGGAACTGGCCGCCAGCTTCGTGCACGAGCAGTCGGGACGTGCCCACGGCCCCTATGTGGAACTCAATTGCGCCGCCATCCCCGAAGATCTGTGCGAGAGCGAGCTCTTCGGCCACGAGAAAGGGGCCTTCACCGGCTCCACGGGCACCAAGCGCGGCCTGTTCGAACTGGCCGACGGCGGCAGCCTGTTCCTCGACGAGGTCGGGGAACTTTCCCTGGCCCTGCAGGCCAAGCTCCTGAGGGTGCTCGATTCCGGGCGCTTCCGCCGTGTCGGAGGCAAGGACCTGATCAGTGTGGACGTGCGCATCATCGCCGCCACCAACCGCCCCCTGCGCGACATGGTGCGCGAAGGCAGCTTCCGCGAGGATCTCTACTTCCGGCTGGCCGGCATCAGCGTCAACATCCCCCCGCTGCGCGAACGCAAGGAGGACATCCCGGCGCTCGCCAAGGCGCTGGTGGAACGGATGTCCCGCGAGGAAGAGCTGGGCCCCTATCACGTGACCCGTGACGCCATCGAGAAACTGATGGACTACAGCTTTCCGGGCAACGTGCGGGAACTGCGCAACATCCTGCACAAGGCCGTGGCCCTGTGCCGCAACGGCGTGATCACGGCAGAGGAAATCCAGCTGGATGTGGAACGCCAGGCCGAGGCGCACGGCGCCTGCGACCATGCCCGGGTGCCTATCTACAACGACGTGATCGAAACGCCGCCCAATCTCTCCATGGAGGAACTGGAGATCCGCCACATCGGCGCCCTGTTGCGCGCCCACGGGGGCAACCGGCGCAAGGTGGCTTCCATCCTCGGCATCAGCGAGCGCACGCTGTACAGAAAGATCAAGCGCTACGGACTGAACGAGACGGCATAGCCGGCTTCCGCCTCGGCGCAAAATGCGGGCTATCCCGTCTCCGCCAGCGCACGACACAGGCGTGCATCCACCAGTGCCGGGCCGGCCACGAAGACCTGATAACCCTCGTAGGTGTAGTCGAATCTTCCGGAAGCGCGACGCCATGCCAGACGGGCATGGCACAGCAGCCAGTTCTCGAGAGAAGGCGCCAGCGGCTTGCGTCTGAGCGGCAGCAGAATCCAGAGCCTCCCCGACTGCGGCACGGCATTCGACAGTAGCCGGTCCCAGTCGACGGATTCGTCATAGGGCGTTCCAGGCCAGGGAAGCAGCCGGTACGTGGACGGTTCCCGTTTCACATATCTGTCGAAGCCGTTGACCAGCGACAGCACCCTGTCCCCCGGTGCATACGCCCGCTCCACGAAGGCGACGGGTTGCCTCACATCCAGCCCCTTCCTGCCCGTGTAGTGGGAAACGAACTCGGGCAGCATGGCCGTGGCGACGACCAGTGTCATCGCATATGCCGCCAGGCGACTCCTGCCACTGTCGCGCAGGATGCACTCGCTGCACAGATATCCTGCCGTCAGGAAGAGCAGGGGCGTGACATGGAACAGATAATCCGGCCTGACCGGCATGAACGCCGAGAGTGCAAACATGACGAGGACAGGCACACCGACACCGGTGACAAGGAAGCCGCCAACGAACGGATTCTCACGAACGATGCGGACGAGCCCGACGAGCGCCGTGACCAGAAGCACCGGATTGAAGTATCTGGCCAGCTGGAACGTCAGGACCACGGGCCCCGCTCCCCAGGATTCACCCTTGTTCAGCCAGCGCAGCGTGCGCGTATAGAGTTCGGGCGAGACGGCAATCAGGGCCACACACGCTGTCACCAGCCATGCCGTTGTCACCTTTCTGATGCCCGGATCATCGCCAGATGCGAAAATTCTCGTGAACAGTGCATGCACCGTGCAGGCCACGGCCACCAACACGGCGGTCTGATGAAACAGCGCGGCCACCGCCTGTGCCGCGAGTGCAGCAATCATCAATGGAACGGAGCCGCGTGTCAGGGCACGCAGATAGAGAAACCAGCCGAGCATGGCGAACAGAAACACGCCGCTGTAGAACCGGGCAGCCTGCGAATGCCACAGATGCCAGCCGCTCAGAAGGATGAATATCGAGGCTGTCAGGGCGGCATTTCTGCCGCATACCCTGCTCCCCAGAAGGAAGAAAACCGGTATCGACAGTGTGCCGAGCAGGAATGCAGGAAAACGCGCGGCAAACTCCGAAAACCCGAAAACGCGATAGGTCGCTTCCACCAGCGCATAATAGAGTGGATTGCTGGTGAGATCCCTGGCCCGCTCTGCCGCATGGTAGGCAGTGAAATATTCGTCACCGACGAAGGCCCATTCACCCAGCCCGATGACGCGACTGACACCGGCGATCAGGAGCAGCACGAGCGCAGGCAGCAGAATATCGCGGGTTCCCGACTGACGGCCCGACAACACCCTCTGCTCCACCAAGAAAACCTCCCTGACGATCGTTGCGTTGGGCAATGCGCCGATCCCGCC
>JALVEM010000161.1 GCA_027030825.1 Thiohalobacter sp. | reverse complement strand
TGGATGGCATCCCGGTAGATCTCCCAGGCGCGCACCAGCGGCACCTCGAAATGGTGGCGGGCACCGGTGTCGCGTTCCACGAACATGTAGTAGGGCACGATGCCGAGCCGTACCTGTTCCCGCCACATGTCGGCCCAGACCTCCGGATCGTCGTTGATGCCGCGGATCAGCGGTGCCTGGGCACGGATCACGGCGCCGGTCTCGCGCACCCGCCGGATGGCCTCGCGGGCGATCGGCGTGTCGAACTCGCGCCAGTGGTTGAAGTGGGCCATCAGGGCCACGTGCCGACCCGAGGCCGCCAGTCGCTCGAGCAGATGCAGCAGGGCGTCGGCATCCGGATCCGTCACATAGCGCTGCGGCCAGAAGGTGAGCGACTTGGTGCCGAGGCGGATGGTCTGCACGTGCTGCAGCTCGGGCCGCTCGATGAAAGGCTCTAGATAGGCGGCCAGATGCTTGGACTTCATGACCAGGGGGTCGCCCCCGGTGACCAGCAGATCCGTCACCTCGGGTTGCCCGGCCAGGTAGGCATGCAACCTGTCCGCTTCACTGGCGGCGAAACGCAGCGACTTGTCGCCCACGAACTGGGCCCAGCGGAAGCAGAAGGTGCAGTAGCTGTGGCAGACCTGTCCCTGGCTGGGGAAGAACAGGACCGTCTCCCGGTACTTGTGCTGCAGGCCGGAGACGGGTTCGCCATCGAGCCGGGGAACATTGAGCTCCCGCTGGCCGGCCGGATGCGGATTGAGCCCGGCCCGGATCTCGTCGGCAAGGGCGCGGATCGCCTTGCGGTCGGCGCCGCTGCGCAACAGCCCGGCCATGCGATCGAAATCCGTGGCTTCCAGCATGCCCCGCTGTGGAAAGACCAGCCGGTAGATCGGATCATCGGGGGCGGCCGACCAGTCGATCAGCTCTTCGATCACGTAACGGTTGACGCGAAACGGCAACACCTGCGCCACCACCCGCATGGCGAAACGCTCCTCCTCGGACAGGCGGGAGAGGGGCTCGATGCGGTCGAGATGGCGCTCGGTGAAGACCTCGTACTCGGTCACGCCCGTGAGCGCGGGAGCGGCGTCGCGCTGCCGCCCCAATGGGGTAATCCGGGCCATGGCTGCTCTCCGATGGTGATGCGCAGGCCTCAGCTGGCCTTGCGGTGGGCCTTGAGTATCTTCCTGATGCCGGGCGCATCGAGATTCACGATGTCCGGCCGACGGCCGCCGAGGTAGTCTTCCATGGATACGGTGGGCACCTTGAGGGCATCGACGAGGGGATACATGGTGCACACCTCGCAGGCGCGCAGCTTCGGCTGTGTGCCTGCAGAGACCTTGGTACCGGTCGGGCGCTTGCGAAGCTTCAGGCAGTTGTCGGTCCGCATGTAGGCGCCCTGGGGAATGCAGTAGAACATGAGGTCTTTCTTCACGAATCGCTCCTGTGTTGCCTGGCGGGGATCGCCCGCCTGTTCGATCGTCGTGAACCAGCCCCGATCACCGCTCGTGGCGGTCTGGCATACCGGACGGGGCAAAATTGGCCTGCGAGTCTACCAGAATCCGGGGATGCGCGCCAGATAACAAGGAAAAACAGATGGTTATAGACGCGGTTTTTCTACCTGATAATCGTAGATCAGGACCCGCCTGACACGCGGCACGAGCACTTCGCGCCGCAGCCGTTCATGCAGCGGGTGGCGCTGGTAGGCACGAAGCGCCTCGGCATCGGTGAAAACGAGGGTGACGGCCAGATCGAAGCTGTCGTCGACCACCTCGCGTTCGCTGGGCACGGGCGTCCCGGTGGTCACCTCGACCACCCCGGGAATGGCGCGCAGCCGGTGACTGGCCTCGATCAGCGCCCGGCGGTCGTCCGGGTCGCCGGGGCGCCTGAGCCAGACCAGCACCACGTGGTGCACGTAGCCCGGCCGCCCCACATCGGGCACCGCGGCGCAACCGGCCAGCAAGGCCAGGATCAGCGCTGGGAGCAGCCGCCGGGCCGTTCGCATCATTCCACCGTCACCGACTTGGCGAGATTGCGGGGCTGGTCCACGTCCGTGCCGCGCAGCACCGCCACGTGATAGGCCAGCAGCTGCAGCGGAACCGTGTATACCACCGGCGCCGTGCCGGGACAGATGTCCGACAGGGTCAGCGCCCGGTAATGGTCGAGCTCGATCCTCACCCGACGGTCGGAGAACAGGAACAGCTCGCCGCCGCGGGCGCGCACCTCCTGCAGGTTGGAGAGCACCTTCTCGAGCAGGGGGTCGTCGGGCAGGGCGCAGACCACCGGCATGCGTTCGTCCACCAGCGCGAGCGGGCCGTGCTTGAGCTCGCCGGCGGGATAGGCCTCGGCGTGGATGTAGGAGATCTCCTTGAGCTTGAGTGCGCCTTCCATGGCGATCGGCCAGAAGGCGCCGCGCCCCAGAAACAGGGCGTTGTCGCGGTCGGAGAAGGCCTCGGCCATCGACCGGATGGCCTCGTCGAGCTCGAGCGCCACCTCCACCTGGCGGGGCAGGGCCTCGAACTCCTCGACCCAGGCGCGCTCGGTGTCGGCATCCAGCCCGCGGCGCTTGGCCAGCGCAAGGGCCAGCAGGCGCAGCGCCACCAGCTGGGTGGTGAAGGCCTTGGTGGAAGCCACGCCGATCTCCGGACCGGCCCGGGTCATGAGGGCGACGTCGGATTCGCGCACCAGTGAGCTCTCCGGCACGTTGCAGATGGTCAGGCTGCCCAGATAACCGGCCTGTTTCGCACCGCGCAGGGCGGCCAGGGTGTCGGCCGTCTCGCCGGACTGGGAGATGGTGACGAACAGGGTGTCCGGGGGCACCACCACCTTTCGGTAGCGGTATTCCGAGGCCACCTCGACCATGCACGGGATGCCGACTTCTTCCAGCCAGTAGCGCGCCACCAGGCCGGCGTGATAGCTGGTGCCGCAGGCGATGATGTGGATGTTGCGGGTCCGGTCGAGCAGGGCGCGCGCCTCGTGACCGAAGCTGTCTTCCAGCAGCCGCCCCTTGTGGATGCGCCCCTCGAGAGTCTCGGCGATCACCGCCGGCTGCTCGAAGATCTCCTTCTGCATGTAGTGCCGGTAAGGGCCCTTCTCGGCGGTGGCGGCGCTGAGATTGGAGAGTTTCTCGGGCCGCGTGACCGGATTCCCCTCGCCGTCGAAGATCTGCACGCCGTCGCGTCGCACCTCGGCGATGTCGCCTTCCTCCAGGAAGAGGAAGCGCTGGGTCACCGGCAGCAGGGCGAAAACGTCGGAGGCGATGAAGTGCTCGCCCACGCCCAGCCCGATCACCAGGGGGCTGCCGAGGCGTGCCACCACCAGGCGGTCGGGCTGCCGCGGGTCGATGACGGCGAGTGCATAGGCGCCCTCGAGGCGGGCCGTGGCCTCGCGCACCGCATCCAGCAGATCCGGTGTGCGTTCGAGGGTGTGCGCCAGCAGGTGGGCGATGACCTCGGTGTCCGTCTCGGAGGTGAAGCGGTAGCCGGCGTCCTCCAGCTCGGCCCGCAGCTCGGCATGATTCTCGATGATGCCGTTGTGGACGATCGCGACCCGCTCGCCGCTCATGTGGGGATGGGCATTGCGCTCGGCCGGCATGCCGTGGGTGGCCCAGCGGGTGTGGGCGATGCCCAGGCGGCCGGAGAAGGGGGTGCGGGCGAGGCGCTGCTCGAGATCGGCCACCTTGCCCACCGAGCGGATGCGCTGCAGCTGGCCCGAGTCGTCCCGTACCGCGATGCCGGCCGAATCGTAGCCGCGATACTCCAGGCGCCGGAGGCCCTCGATCAGGATGGGGACCACGTCACGCTGCGCAATGGCGCCGACGATGCCGCACATCAGCCGCTGCCTCCCTTACGTCCCACCGCCCATGTCCTCACCGGACAGCCGTCTCCATTCACTCTCCCCCAGGCGTTGCAATTCCCTTTTCGATGCCCCGGAACAACGGTGGTTTTTCTCTTTCCGTGCTTTCCGTGTGCTTCCGTGGCGCTCCCTCTCACTCCTCACTCCTCACTCCTCACGCCTCACTCCTCACTCCTCACTCCTCACGCCTCACTCCTCACGCCTCACTCCTCACGCCTCACTCCTCACTTCTTCTTCACCGGCCGCTTCCAGCCCTTGCGGGTCTGCTGGGGCACCCGGGAGAGGGTGAGTTCACCGGGTGGCGCATCCTTCGTGAGCGTGGTGCCGGCACCCAGGGTGGCGCCCCGGCCGACCCGCACCGGTGCGACCAGCTGGGTATCGGAGCCAATGAAGGCCTCGTCCTCGATGACGGTGCGATGCTTGCGGGCGCCATCGTAGTTGCAGGTGATGGTGCCGGCGCCCACGTTGACGTCCCGACCCATGCTGGTGTCGCCGATGTAGCTCAGATGATTGACCTTGCTGCCCTCGCCGATCTCGCTGTTCTTGATCTCGACGAAGTTGCCCACCTTCGCGCGGGCCGCCAGCCGGGTGCCGGGCCGCAGGCGGGCGAAGGGGCCGACCGAGACGCCCGGGCCGATCTCGGCATCCTCGATCACGCAGTGCGAGAGAATCTCTGCGCCCTCGGCCACGGTGACGTTGCGGAGCACGCTGTATGGGCCGATACGTACACCATCGCCCAGCCTGACGTCGCCTTCCAGAACCACGCCCACGTCGATCTCCACGTCCCGGCCGTGCTCGAGGCTGCCGCGCAGATCGAAGCGGTCCGGGTCGCGCAGGGTGACGCCGGCACGCATCAGGGCCTCGGCCTGGCGGCGCTGGAAGCGGCGCTCCAGCCGGGCCAGCTGGGCGCGATCGTTGACCCCTTCGACCTCGTCCGGGTCGGCGCTCGCGGTGCGTACCGGCACCCTTTCGGCCACGGCGGCGGCGACCACATCGGTCAGGTAGTACTCGCCCTGGGCATTGTCGCAGCCGAGATTCGTGACCCACTCGCGCAGACGCGCGGCCGGGGCTGCCAGAAATCCGGTGTTGACCTCGTCGATGCCTCGCTGTTCGGGAGTGGCGTCCTTCTCCTCGACGATGCCGAGCACCCGGCCTTCGGTGTCGCGCAGGATGCGGCCGTAGCCCGCGGGATCCTGCAGGCGGGCGGTGAGCAGGCCCACCGCGCCTTCGTTCGCCGCTTCGATCAGCGGCGCCAGCGTCTCGGCGCGGATCAGAGGCACGTCGCCATAGAGGACCAGCACCGTGCCCGTCTCTGCCGCGGCCGGCAGGGCGCAGGCCACGGCATGCCCGGTGCCGAGCTGGCGATCCTGCGCCACCCAGACGAGATCCGGGGCATCGACCGCCTCGCGCACCCGGTCGCCGCCATGGCCATGCACGACGATCAGGCGTTGCGGGGAGAGCGCCCGGGCCGTGGCGAGCACGTGCGCCAGCAGCGGGCGGCCCGCCAGGGCATGCAGCACCTTGGGCCGGTCCGAACGCATGCGCGTGCCCTGGCCGGCGGCCAGTACGACCACGCTCAGGGGTGTTTCGGAAGACATTGCGTCGTCAAACCGGGATCCGGATCAACACCTGTCAGTGCAGGGGCTGGCCTCCGCCAGCACCGTGCTTCATCTCTTCTTCGGTCGCGTCCCGGATATCCTGAACCTGGACCCGGTAGACCAGGGTCTTGCCGGCGAAGGGATGGTTGCCGTCGATGGTGAGCTTGCCGTCCCTGATCTCGGAGACGCGAAAGATGCGGATCTCGCCCCGGTCGTTCTGCATCTGGACCTCGGCGCCCACTCTCCGCACCTCGGGGGGGACGTTCTCGATGACGTCGGTGAAGGTCAGGTTGGGATCCGGATAGCCGAAGGCCTCCTCCGGGGTGAGCACGACCTCCACGGTATCTCCGACCCGCTTGCCCTCGAGCGCCGCCTCGATCGGCTCGAACATGTCGTTCGGCCCGCCATGGATGTAACTGACCGGGAAATCGTTCTGTTCCAGGACGTTGCCCTGCTCGTCGCAGATCCGGTAGGTGATCGAGACGTGCTTGCCCCTGGTGACCTGTGTCATGTCCATGCATCCTCCCTTCACAGAGCCGTTGCAACCCCGCCTGCGGGTTGTCCAACAGCCTGCATGCTGTCCGGCACGCCGGTGCCGTCCCATTGAATCACTCCCGCCGGCGCGGAGCAACCACGTCGGGATCAGCTCCCGCCCCCCATGCGCTTGCGGAGCTTCTCGATGGTGCGCAGCTGGGCCACGGCCTCGGCCAGTTCGGCCTGGGCGCGGGCATAGTCGATGTCGCTCTGGCGGTCGGCCAGGGCCTCTTCTGCGCGGCGCTTGGCCTCCAGGGCCCTGGCCTCGTCGAGGTCGGCGGCGCGCACCGCCGTGTCGGAGAGCACGGTGACCACGTGCGGCTGCACCTCGAGCATGCCGCCGGAGACGAAGAAGCTCTGTTCGTTGCCCTGCTGATCCCGCACCCGCACCTCGCCCGGCACCAGCCGGGTGAGCAGCGGCGCATGCCGGGGCGCGATGCCGACCTCGCCCATCTCCGCCGGCGCGAAGACCATGGTGGCCGTGCCGGAGTAGATCTCCCGCTCGGCGCTGACGATGTCGACATGGATGGTCATGGCCATGATGGGCTACCTCGTTCTCGCCGGTTACAGGGTCTTGGCCTTCTCGACCGCTTCCTCGATGGTGCCGACCATGTAGAAGGCCTGCTCCGGCAGATCGTCGTATTCGCCGTTGACGATGCCCTGGAAGCCCCGGATGGTGTCCTTGAGGGAGACGTACTTGCCGGGCTGGCCGGTGAAGGTCTCGGCCACGAAGAAGGGCTGTGACAGGAAGCGCTGGATCTTGCGCGCCCGGGCCACGATGAGCTTGTCCTCCTCGGACAGCTCGTCCATGCCGAGGATGGCAATGATGTCGCGCAGCTCCTTGTAGCGCTGCAGCGTCCCCTGCACGGCACGGGCGGTGTCGTAGTGTTCCTGGCCCACCACCAGCGGATCGAGCAGGCGCGAAGTCGAGTCGAGCGGATCCACGGCCGGGTAGATGCCGAGCTCGGCCACCTGGCGGGAGAGCACCAGGGTGGCGTCGAGGTGGGCGAAGGTGGTCGCCGGCGACGGGTCCGTGAGGTCGTCGGCAGGCACGTAGACGGCCTGGAAGGAGGTGATGGAACCGGTCCTGGTCGAGGTGATGCGCTCCTGCAGCACGCCCATCTCCTCGGCCAGCGTCGGCTGGTAACCCACCGCCGAGGGCATGCGACCGAGCAGGGCGGAGACCTCGGTACCGGCCAGCGTGTAGCGGTAGATGTTGTCGATGAACATGAGCACGTCGCGGCCCTCGTCGCGGAAGTACTCGGCCATGGTGAGGCCGGTCAACGCCACGCGCAGGCGGTTGCCCGGCGGCTCGTTCATCTGTCCGTAGACCAGCGCCACCTTGTCCAGCACGCCGGCCTCGCGCATCTCGTGATAGAAGTCGTTGCCCTCGCGGGTGCGCTCGCCGACGCCGGCGAACACCGAGTAGCCGGAATGCTCGATGGCGATGTTGCGGATCAGCTCCATGAGGGTCACGGTCTTGCCCACGCCGGCGCCGCCGAACAGGCCGACCTTGCCGCCCTTGGCGATCGGCATGATGAGGTCGATGACCTTGATGCCGGTCTCGAGGATCTCGACCGCCGCGGCCTGGTCGGCATAGGCCGGCGGCTCGCGGTGGATGGGCATCTTCTGCTCGGCCTCCACCGGCCCGGCCTCGTCGACCGGCTCGCCGAGGACGTTCATCACCCGGCCCAGGGTGCCCTTGCCGACCGGCACCGAGATGGGCGCACCGGTGTTGGTGACGCCGAGCCCGCGCCTGAGTCCGTCGGTGGAACCCATGGCGATGGTCCGCACCACGCCGTCGCCCAGCTGCTGCTGCACCTCGAGCACCAGGCCGGCCTCGTCGACCTGCAGGGCGTCGTAGATTTTCGGCACCGCATCGCGCGGGAACTCGACGTCGACCACCGCGCCGATGATTTCAACGATGTTGCCAGAACTCATGTTGCTGTCCTCTCCTGAATCGAATTCCGTGCTGGCGCTGCGCCGCCCGGCGCGCGCCGTGATGCCTCAGACGGCCGCGGCGCCGCTGACGATCTCCGAGAGCTCCTGCGTGATCGCGGCCTGGCGCGCCTTGTTGTAGGCGAGCTGCAGTTCGTCGATGAGCGTGCCGGCGTTGTCCGAGGCGGCCTTCATGGCGACCATGCGCGCGGCCATTTCGCTGGCCACGTTCTCGACCACGGCCTGATAGACCAGCGATTCGATGTAGCGCGTCATCAGGGCATCGACCACCGGCTGGGCCTCGGGCTCGTAGATGTAGTCCCAGTGATGCCGCAGCTGCTCGTCCTCCTCGGGCTCGACCGGGATCAGCTGCTCGACCACGGGACGCTGGGTCATGGTGTTCACGAACCGGTTGTAGGCCAGATAGAGGCGGTCGATCCGGCCCTCGACGTGGGCATCGAGCATGACCTTGACGGGGCCGATCAGATCGGTGACCAGCGGCGCGTCGCCCATGTGGGTGGTCTCGGCGACGATGTTGCCGCCGATGCGCTTGAAGAACTGCTGCGCCTTGGTGCCGAACACGGCCAGATCGATCTCCCAGCCGGAGGCATGCCATTCCTGCATGGCCGAGATCACGGCCTTGAACAGGTTGATGTTCAGGCCGCCGCACAGACCGCGATCGGTGGAGACCACGATCAGCCCCACCCGCCCGACGTCGCGCGGCACCAGGAAGGGGTGCCGGTACTCGGGATGGGCGTGGGCCATGTGCGCGATCACCCGGCGGATCCGCTCGGCGTAGGGCCGCGAGGACTGCATGCGTTCCTGGGCGCGGCGCATCTTGCTCGCCGCGACCATCTCCATGGCCTTGGTGATCTTCTGGGTGCTGCCGATGCTCTTGATCTTGGTGCGTATCTCTTTCGCGCCAGCCATCTGTCACTCTCCGATGCCGCGATGCGGCGTCTCGCCTACCAGGCGCCGTTGGCCTTGAAGTCTTCCACGCATTGGCGCAGCCCGGCCTCGATCTCGTCGTTGTAGTCCGCGGTCTCGTTGATGCGGTCCATCAGCTCGCGGCAGCTGGACTTCATGTGCGCGTGCAGGCCGGCCTCGAACTCGACGACCTTGTTCAGCGGGATGTCGTCGAGATAGCCCTCGTTGGCGGCGAACAGGGAGATGGCCATCTCGGCGATGGACAGCGGCGCATACTGCTTCTGTTTCATCAGCTCGGTGACGCGCTGGCCACGCTCGAGCTGCTTGCGGGTCGCCTCGTCGAGATCGGAGGCGAACTGCGCGAAGGCCGCCAGCTCGCGATACTGCGCCAGCGCCAGACGCACGCCGCCGCCGAGCTTCTTGATGATCTTGGTCTGGGCGGCGCCACCGACACGCGACACCGACAGGCCGGCGTTGATGGCCGGGCGGATACCGGCGTTGAACAGGTCGGTCTCGAGGAAGATCTGGCCGTCGGTGATGGAGATGACGTTGGTGGGCACGAAGGCCGAGACGTCACCGGCCTGGGTCTCGATGATGGGCAGCGCGGTCAGCGAACCCGTCCTGCCCTTCACCGCGCCGTTGGTGGCCCGTTCCACGTATTCGGCGTTCACGCGCGCGGCGCGCTCGAGCAGGCGCGAATGCAGATAGAAGACGTCGCCCGGATAGGCCTCGCGGCCCGGCGGACGCCGCAGGAGCAGGGACACCTGGCGGTAGGCCCAGGCCTGCTTGGTGAGGTCGTCGTAGATGATGAGCGCGTCCTCGCCCCGGTCGCGGAAGTACTCGCCCATCGAACAGCCGGCGTAGGGCGCGATGTACTGCATCGCGGCCGACTCGGCGGCGGGGGCGGCGACCACGATGGTGTGCTCCATGGCGCCGTGTTCCTCGAGCTTGCGCACCACGGCGGCGATCGAGGAATTCTTCTGGCCGACCGCCACGTAGATGCACTTGATGCCGGTACCCTTCTGATTGATGATGGTGTCGATGGCCACCGCCGTCTTGCCGGTCTGGCGGTCGCCGATGATCAGCTCGCGCTGGCCGCGGCCGATCGGCACCATGGAGTCGACGGCTTTCAGACCGGTCTGCAGCGGCTGGTCCACCGACTGGCGCCAGATGACGCCCGGGGCGATCTTCTCGATCGGCGAGGTCTCGGTGGCCTCGATCGGCCCCTTGCCGTCGACCGGGTTGCCGAGCGCGTCCACCACGCGGCCCAGCAGCGCCTCGCCCACCGGCACCTCCAGGATGCGCCCGGTGCACTTGACGGTGTCGCCCTCGGAGATCTGCTTGTAGTCGCCCAGGATCACGGCGCCGACCGAGTCGCGCTCCAGATTCAGCGCCATGCCGTAGATGTCGTTCGGAAACTCGATCATCTCGCCCGACATCACCTCGCCCAGGCCATGCAGGCGGGCGATGCCGTCGGTGAGGCTGACCACCGTGCCCTCGGTGCGGGCCTCGGCCACGGCCTCGAACTTCTCGATGCGGCTCTTGATGAGTTCGCTGATTTCAGTGGGATTCAGTTGCATGGTTCGATTCCTCTCAATGGCTCAGCAGCTGGGCCAGGCGCGCGAGCCTGCCCCGCACCGAACCGTCAATGACCAGATCGCCCGCCCGGATGACGGCGCCGCCCAGCAGGCCGGGATCGATGCGGGTGGACAGGGAGACCTCCCGGTTCAGACGCCGGCGCAGGGCATCGGCGATCTGCCCGACCAGGGCGTCCGGGACCTCGCTCGCGGTCACCAGTTCCACGTCCACCTCGCCCTCGGCCGCGTGCCGCAGCTGCGTGAAGAGTTCGCGGATGACCGGCAGCAGGCCCATCCGCCGGTTCTCGGCCAGCAGGCGCACGAAATTCCGTCCCGCCTCGTCCAGTCGTTCGCCGGCGATCTCCAGGACCAGCTCGGCGAGCTGCGCGCGGGTCAGCCGGGGATCGCCGATGAGGCGCGCCATGTCCGGATGCGCCGCGATGGCGGCCAGCAGGTCGAGCTGCGCCTGCCAGGCCTCCAGGCGCCCGGCCTCGCGGGCCAGGCGGAACACGGCCTGGGCATAGGGACGGGCGACGGTGATGGATTCAGCCATGATGCCGGTCCTCTCAGAGCTGGGCGGCCAGCTTGTTCAGGATGTCCTGGTGGGCGGCGGCGTCGATCTCGCGTTCGAGCACCCGCTCGGCGCCGGCGATCGCCAGCGCCGCCACCTGGCGACGCAGGTCTTCCTTCACGCGGTTGAGTTCCTGGTCGATCTCGGCCCGGGCCGCGGCCAGCAGCCGCTCGCCCTCGGCGCGCGCATCGGCCTTGGCCTCCTCGACGATCTCGCCGGCCCGCTTCTCGGCCCGGCCGATGATCTCCTGGGCCTGCTGCTTCGCCTCGTGCAGGATCTCCGCGGCCTTCTCGCGTGCGAGTTCCTGGTCCCTCAGGCCGCGTTCGGCCGCGGCCAGACCGTCGGCGATGCGTGCGCGACGCTCCTCGAGCGCCCGGATCAGGGGGGGCCACACATACTTCATGCAGAACCAGACGAACACGAAGAACGCGATCGACTGGCCGATGAGGGTGGCGTTCAGATTCATGCTTGCACCTCCGGAACGGGGAGCCTGACGCCCGTCGGCATCAGCCGCCGGCGACGGCGAACAGGACGTAGAGCGCGAGACCCACGGCGATCATGGGCACGGCGTCGACCAGACCCATCACGATGAAGAACTGGGTGCGCAGCATGGGAATGAGCTCCGGCTGCCGCGCGGCGCCCTCGAGAAAACGGCCGCCGAGGATGCCGATGCCGACCGCGGCCCCCAGCGCGCCCAGGCCCATCATCAGGGCGCCAGCGATGTAGAGCAGTGCATTTTCCATGGTTGTCTCCTGTAGCTGTAGATCCGAATGGTGAGTCGTCGAAATCCGTCAGTGATGCGCCTGGTGCGCCATGTCCAGATACACCACGGTGAGCGTCATGAAGATGAACGCCTGCAGGGTGATGATCAGGATGTGGAAGATGGCCCAGCCGATCTGCAGCAGACCGCCGAAGACGCCCAGCGCCAGGCCGGCGCCGTACATGAGCGCGATCAGGATGAAGATGGTCTCGCCGGCGTACATGTTGCCGAACAGTCGCAGCGAGAGCGAGACCGGCTTGGAGAGCAGCGAGACGGTCTCGAGCAGAAAGTTGATCGGGATGAACGCCAGCCTGATCAGCGGATTCTTCGACTGGAAGGGCTGCAGGGTGAGCTCGCCCACGAACCCGCCGAGACCCTTGATCTTCACGGAATAGTAGAGCATCAGCCAGAACACGCCGAGCGCCAGGCCGAAGGTGATGTTGGGATCGGTGGTGGGCACCACCTTGAAATAGACGTGGTGCGGATCCATGCCGAAGAAGGTGGCGCCGATCCACTGCGCCAGCATGGGCAGCCAGTCGACGGCGATCAGGTCCATGAAGTTCATGAGGAAGATCCAGCCGAACAGGGTGAGCGCCAGCGGCGCGACCAGATCGTTCTTCGCCGCAAAGGATCCCCGCACGTTCTCGTCGATGAACTCGACGATCCACTCGACGAAATTCTGCAGCCCGCCCGGCGTGCCGGAGGTGGCCTGACGGGCGGCGCGCCGAAAGACGTAGAAGAAGAGCAGCCCCAGCCCCAGCGACCAGAGCAGGGAATCCAGATGGAAGGCCCAGAAGCCCATGGCCTTGGCCTCCGCGGCGTCGTGCGCGAAGCCCCAGGTGCCGTCGGGATGACGGCCGAAGGTCCAAAACTGAAGATGGTGGGCT
>JALVEM010000160.1 GCA_027030825.1 Thiohalobacter sp. | reverse complement strand
GTCATCACCAAGTTGATTCAGATCACTAAAATAATTGAGTAAGGTCTATATTTAGCCACGGAAAACACGGAAAGCACGGAATAGTTTGATTTTTATATATTTTCAGTTGTGAACCAACAGCCTCTCGGACTTGAGCGAGCATGGTGGGAAAGCAAGAACGAATCTTCACGATTTCGATACATATAGTGGGACATGGCTCCGGGAAAGCGAGGAGACCCGGGCCGCTCTCCGATCAGTGCGGTGGATTGACCCACTGCCACTGTTAGGATTTATGGATCCTGGCAATAGCGAAATATTTTCCGTGCTTTCCGTGTTTTCCGTGGCTAAATATAGAACGATCTAATTTTACTCAAATATCCAGGTTGGAGACGGCCAGCGCGTTCTGTTCGATGAATTCGCGCCGCGGTTCGACCTGGTCGCCCATGAGGGTGGTGAAGATCTGGTCGGCGGCCACGGCGTCCTCGATCTGCACCTGCAGCAGGCGGCGGGTCTCCGGATCCATGGTGGTCTCCCAGAGCTGTTCCGGATTCATTTCTCCCAGCCCCTTGTAGCGCTGGATGTGCTGGCCCCGGCGTGCCTGTTCGAGCAGCCATTCCATCACCTCGGCGAAATGCCTGACCGGCCGGCTGCGCTCACCCCGCTTGACATAGGCGCCTTCGCCCAGAAACCCCCGCAGGGTGTCGGCCAGATCCGCGATGCGGGAATATTCGCCGGTGGCGAAGAAATCCGAATCGATGATCCGTGTCTCCGCCAGGATTCCGTGAATGCGGCGTTCCAGTATCACACGGAATTCGACCTCGTCGCCGTCGGCCTCGTAGCGATGTTCCAGCCGCTGTCCCGGGGGCAGCTGGGCGTTGATCTTCCCGACCAGCTCGTCGAACCAGGCCTGAATCTGCTCCGGATTGTAGAGCATCACCTCATCGACCCGCGGCATGTCCACCATGGTCTGCAGCACGAGGGGATCGAACTGGCGCGAGAGGCGCCGAATGGCCTCCATGACCCCAAGATACTGGCGGGCGATCTTCTCCAGTGCCTCGCCCCGTATGGGCGGTGCGTCCGACGTCACGTGCAACTCGGCGCCATCCAGGGCCGTCTGGAGCAGCCAGGCATCGAGCTCCTGATCGTCCTTGACGTAGATCTCCTGCTTGCCCCGCTTGACCTTGTAGAGCGGTGGCTGGGCGATATAGATGTGACCGCGTTCGACCAGCTCCGGCATCTGGCGATAGAAGAAGGTGAGCAGCAGGGTGCGGATGTGGGAACCGTCCACATCCGCATCCGTCATGATGATGATGCGGTGATAGCGCAGCTTGTCCGGGTCGAATTCCTCCTTGCCGATGCCGGTGCCGAGCGCCGTGATCAGGGTACCGACCTCGGCGGAGGAGAGCATCTTGTCGAACCGCGCCTTCTCCACGTTCAGAATCTTGCCCTTGAGGGGCAGGATGGCCTGGAAGTGGCGGTCCCGGCCCTGCTTGGCAGAGCCACCGGCGGAATCACCCTCGACCAGAAAGAGCTCGGATTTCGCCGGATCGCGTTCCTGGCAGTCGGCCAGCTTGCCCGGCAGCCCGGCCACGTCCAGCGCCCCCTTGCGGCGGGTCATCTCGCGGGCCTTGCGGGCCGCCTCGCGGGCTCGCGCCGCCTCGATGATCTTTGCGGTGATGGCGCGGGCCTCGGCTGGATGCTCCAGAAGGAAGGCCTGGAAGTGTTCCGAAACCAGGGACTCCACGATCGGCTTGACCTCGGAGGAGACGAGCTTGTCCTTGGTCTGGGAGGAAAACTTGGGATCCGGCACCTTGACCGAAAGCACGGCGGTCAACCCTTCCCGGATGTCGTCGCCGGTGGGGGAGACCCTGGCCTTGGCCAGGATGCCTTCCTTCTCCATGTACTGATTCAGCGTGCGGGTGAGGGCGGCGCGGAACCCGGCCAGATGGGTGCCTCCGTCGCGCTGGGGGATGTTGTTGGTGAAGCAGAAGATGTTCTCCTGATAGGAGTCGTTCCACTGCAGCGCCACCTCGACCCCGATGCCTTCCTTTTCCGCGCAGAAATGGAACACGGTGGGATGGATCGGGGTCTTGTTGCGGTTCAGATGCTCGACGAAGGCACGGATGCCGCCCCGGTATTCGAAAACATCCTGCTTGCCGCTGCGCTCGTCCTTCAGCACGATCCTGACGCCGGAATTGAGGAAGGAGAGTTCGCGCAGCCTTCTTGCGAGGATGTCGTAGTGGAACTCGATGTTGCTGAAGATCTCCGGGGAAGGCTTGAAGCGAATCTCGGTGCCGGTGCGGTCGGTCACGCCGATCTCCCGCAGGGGCGCCTGGGGTTCACCGAGGCGGTATTCCTGATACCACACCTTGCCATCGCGATGGATGGTCAGCTTCAGATATTCCGACAGGGCATTCACCACCGAGACGCCCACCCCGTGCAGGCCGCCGGAGACCTTGTAGGAGTTGTCGTCGAACTTGCCACCGGCATGGAGCACCGTCATGATGACCTCGGCCGCCGAACGCCCCTCCTCGGGATGGATATCCACGGGAATCCCGCGCCCGTTGTCGCTCACCGACACCGATTCGTCGCTGTGGATGGTGACATGAATCTCGGTGCAATAGCCTGCCAGCGCTTCGTCGATGGCGTTGTCGACCACCTCGAAGACCATGTGATGGAGTCCGGTGCCGTCGTCGGTATCCCCGATATACATGCCGGGCCGCTTGCGCACGGCATCCAGACCGCGAAGGACCTTGATGCTGGAACTGTCGTAATCCGATTTTTCCGTCATGCAGAATCCGCCGTGCCAGTGGGGGAGGTGTGATACAGGAAATGTTTGCCGCTCAACAGTATACCACGTCGTCCACCCGGCCGTGTTTCACGTGAAACAGGGCATGGCCACCTGCCGGCAGGGGCAGTTGGTCCGGTTCGATCGCCGTGATGAAACGCTGCACGGGCAGTCGGTCGAGCAGCCCGAAAAGCCGCTCCCGATAAACGGCATCGAGCTCGGCGGGGAGATCGTCCACCAGAATCAGGGGCGTTTGGCCGCCCAGTTCGCACAGCAGCCGAAGCTGCGCGATAACCAGGGCAGAGACCAGGACCTTCTGCTGGCCTCGGGAAAGCCGGTCTCTGGCCATCCGTTCATCCACAAGGATGCCGATGTCCGCACGGTGAGGTCCGACGTGTGTGAACCCCCTTTCCCGATCGGCTCCAAGTCGCTCGCGAAGCTGTGCCTCGAGCGAGGTCTCCTCGGACCATCCGCGGCGGTACTGCAGCCGAACATCACCCAGCGGGACCAGATCCTTCAGACAGTCTTCGAGCAAGGCCTCGAGCAGCCGGAGATGATGCTGTCGCATCCGGTCGATAGCCTCGGCCTTCTCCGCCATCTCCCGATCCCAGGGCTCGATTTCCCGGTATTCGGCGCCCTGGCGTAATGCGGCGTTGCGCTGCCTCAGCAGGCGGTGATACTGCGTGAGCAGATTGCGGTAAGCCTGTTCCACGTGAAACACGCCCCAGTCCAGGAAACGCCGTCGGTGTTCGGGGCCGGCCTCGATGAGCAGGTGGGCATCCTGATTGAGTACCTGGAGGGGGATGCACCCCACGACATCGGATCTCTTGTGGATGTCCCGGCCATCCAGCCGGATGCGACGGTGGCGGACG
>JALVEM010000159.1 GCA_027030825.1 Thiohalobacter sp. | reverse complement strand
GCCCGTGGTCGATTGCGTGCTGGAGCGGTTGCGTGCCGAACTCTCCTTCCGCTGTCTCCATGCCCTGGAGGCCGTCCGGCCGCAGATCACCGAGACCGTGCAGCAGATGGTGCGCGAGATCGTCCTGGAGGCACTCGCGGAACAGAGTCTGCCGCCGCCGGTCACGCAACTGCGTCGCCTCGGGGAGGGCGAACAGAGGCCGGATGCCGGTGATCTGCCGCGCAAGGCTTCCGGCTGACGAGCAGCTACTTCGAGCGCACGGCATCGAGGCTCACCACGGGCTCCTCGCCCACCACGCGTGCGGCGTGCACGACCCCTGCGGGCACTTCCAGCATGTCGCCGGCCTCCAGCACCACCCGTCTGCCTTCCATTTCCATCTCGAAACGGCCGCTGAGCACGGCGTCGATCTTGTCCACGGTGTGCGTGTGCGGCGGGAACCGGGTGCCGGGCGGATAGACATACCGGCTCACCCGGAAGCCTAGGGACTCGAGCCGGGACCGCAGGGCCGCCTCGCTCAGCGGGCCGTCACGCGATTCGTCCCAGTGTTCGATGCGCATGGTTTCCTCCGCTTCAATCCGGTGATAAGTTGCCGATAACGGAAAAGTCTAGCCCGCATATTGCACCAAGGCGGAAGCGGGCGGGAGCATTATGCCTTATGCCACAACGGCTTGAATCAGTCTTGGACGATTTCTGCGAGAGTACAGTTTGTACCGCCCGCTTTCCTGCTCCGGCCCTGGCGGATTTTCGCTCGGTCTCGCGGGCGCTTCGCTCAAGTCGTAGTCCCGGCTACGACTTTCGCTCCAGCGCACCCCGAGTCCGGCTGCAAATCCGCCATCATCCTGAGCTCTTGGTGCAATATGCGGGCTAGCCGAATCTCGACCATGGATCTCGGAGCCATTCTCTTCGACATCGACGGTGTGCTGCACGTGGGCGAGCAGCCCGTGGCGGGAGCGGCCGAAACGCTGGCATGGTGCCGGGAAGCGGGAATCCCGCACCTGTTTCTGACCAACACCACCTCGCGTCCGCGCACCGCGATCGCCGCACGGCTCCAGGCCATGGGGCTGCCGGTGACCGAGGAAGAGATCCTCACACCGGTGCAGGCCGCCATCGCCTGGCTCGAGGAGCAGGGACGGCGTCGGATCGCGCTGTTCGTGCCGGAAGCGACCGCAAACGAGTTCGGGGATTTCGAGCGGGTGGAAGACGAATCGCCGGCCCGGGCGGTGGTAGTGGGCGATCTGGGCGAGGCCTGGGACTTCCGGCGGCTCAACCGCGCCTTCCGCATCCTCTTCGCCGATTCCGACTGCGCACTGGTCGCACTCGGCATGACCCGTTACTGGCGGGCGGCCGACGGGCTGCGGCTCGACGTCGGCCCCTTCGTCACGGCGCTGGCCTATGCCTCGGATCGCGAGCCCGTGGTCACCGGCAAGCCGGACCGGCATTTCTTCGAAGCGGCCCTCGAGCGGCTGGGCCTGCCTGCGGCACGGGTGCTGATGGTCGGCGACGACATCCGCGGCGACGTGGACGGCGCCCGGTCCGCCGGGTTGCACGCGGTACTGGTGAAGACCGGCAAGTTCCGTCCGCAGGATCTCGAATCGGGCATCCGGCCCGATGCCGTGCTGGATTCGGTGGCCGATCTGCCCGACTGGTGGTCGCGGCATGCATAGCCCTCCGTCGGATCCGCAGCTGCTCGCCATGCTCGAGCCGCGTCTCGGCCCCGGCGCGGTCGAGGAGCGCCTGGCCAGGGAGGCAGCCTATGAACGGCGGGTGCTGGGGATGGGCCGCAACTTCTTCCATGTCGAGAACTGGTATTCCATCCATGGCTGGATGCGTGCGGCCCTGACGCTGGTCGGCCTGCATGCGCGCGGTCGCCGCAACGCCCGGGCAATACGGCGGGTGACCCATGTCGTGTCGCTTCCGAATCTGCCGCCCCAGCTGGATGGCTTCCGCATCCTGCACCTGAGCGATCTCCATCTCGATATCGCCCCCGACATGCCGGCCGCGATCGCAAGAGCGGTGAGCGGTGTGGCCTGCGACTGTTGCGTGATCACCGGCGATTTTCGCGCCCGGACCCACGGCCCCTGGCAGCCCTGCATGGAGGGGCTGGCCGAGGTGCTCGAGGAGATCGATGTCCCGGTCCATGCGGTGCTGGGCAATCACGACAGCCTCCGCATGGTGCCGGCCATGGAAGCCATGGGGATCCGGGTGCTGCTCAACGAGCATGTCACGCTGGAACGTGCCGGCGCCCGACTTCATGTCGCGGGTGTCGACGATCCCCACTTCCATCGGGCCGACGACATCGATGCCGCGCTCGCCGGCCTGCCGGTCACCGAACCGCGGATCCTCCTGGCCCATTCCCCGGAGATCTGGCGCGAGGCGGCCGCCGCCGGTGTGGATCTCTATCTGTGCGGCCATACGCATGGCGGGCAGATCTGCCTGCCGGGCGGATATCCGATCCTGCGCAACGCCGCCTGTCCGCCGGATCTGGTGCGCGGGCCCTGGCGGTGGGAACGGATGCAGGGCTACACCTCGGCCGGCACGGGCTCCTGCGTGATCGACGTGCGGCTCAACTGCCCGCCGGAGGTCACCCTCCACGTGCTGGCAGGCTGTTGAAAAACTGCTGCGAAACCCGTCTGTCGATCAATAAGGTCGCTTGCGGATGCCGAGAATAAACAGAACCCGCGAAATGAACAGTTCGGCGAGGATGAAGAGCGCCACGATGGTCCAGATCTGATCGGAAGAGAGGCCGGTGCTCTCCCGCGTGAACCACAGGGGCAGGGCGCTCTCGGGGATCTGGTCCAGTCCGAGCGTCTGGCTGCTGGGCGCAAGGCCCAGGCGCCGCTTGACGAAGCTTGAGGCCAGATCGCCGAGCATGGCCAGCAGGCCGAACGCGATTCCCGTCAGCGCCGGGTAGCCCAGCAGCGGCGCGGCGATCGCACCGCCCAGCATCCCGGCGACGAATCCCCGCCAGGTCTTGGAATCCCCGAACAGCCGCCTTCCGTCGGTCAGCCTCAGGCCGCCGTCGAGCGGCTGCGAGAGACGCTCGCCAAGCAGTCGGCGTGCCATTATCGGCGCGCCATTGACCACCACCAGCAGAAAAACGAGCTTGAACGGCTCCGGCATGCCTGGATTCCCTTTCCTCGCTGACTGTCAGGGTGCCATTGCCCGGCCATTCATGCCAGGCCGGGGTGATCGGGACGGTCAAGTTGACGGCTGGTTGGCCGATAGCCTGGAGAAGAACGGGGACGATCACAGGGGTCGCCAATGAGCGAGAGGGCATTCCGGGTGGTGCTGGGGCTGTGGCTGCTCGCGGCGCTGGTCTGGGACAACCGCCTGCTTCATCAGGCGCTGGTGGCGTGGCTGCTGTTCGAAGGCGTGACCAACCTGCGTGTGCCGAAACTGGTCGGGTGGCTGCGGCATGGTCGGTTCGAGGCCCCGGATTCCGCCTGCTGTATCGATGCACGAATCGGCTTCGAGGCGGAACGCGCCCTGCGGTTCATCGTGGCGGCCTTCATCAGTCTCCCGTACCTGGTCTTCACCGAACAGCTCTGGTGGATGCCCTGGTTCGTCGGGTTTGCGCTCGTCGGCGCGGGCCTGAGCGGCATCTGCCCCATGGTATTGGCATTGAGGAAACTGGGATTCGCGTGA
>JALVEM010000158.1 GCA_027030825.1 Thiohalobacter sp. | reverse complement strand
CGTAGCGGTGAGCGCCACGCGCGATTCGTCCGGCAGTCGCACCTCGCGGCGGTCGCGATCGAGTGTCAATCCGCCGGCTTTGAGGATGTTGTCTGCCTGACCGGCATGGCGCCGGATCACCGCCTCGATGCGGGCCAGCAGTTCCTCGGGCTCGAAGGGCTTGCCCAGATAGTCGTCGGCGCCGGCGCGCAGGCCGTCCACGCGCTCCTGCCAGCTGTCGCGGGCCGTGAGGATCAGCACGGGGACCCTGTTGCCCGAGGTCCGCCAGTGTTTGAGGACCTCCATGCCGCTGCGGTCGGGCAGGCCCAGATCCAGGATCACGATGCGATAAGTCTGTTCCGTGCCGAGAAACTCGGCATCGATACCGTTGTCGGCATGGTCCACGACGTAACCCGCCCGTTCGAGCCGGGGACGCAGACGTCGAACCAGAGCGACATCGTCCTCGACCAGCAGCAGACGCATCAGTCATCTTCCTCGCCCAGAAATTCTCCGGTGGCGGCATCGAAATGGAACTCCGTCACTTCTCCGTTCTCCAGATATTCGATCTCATAGACAAGACGCCCATGCTCGCGTTCCAGCTCTGCCTTGATGAGGCGTCCATGCCGGAAGCGCAGACCGGCCCGCTCCATGATGTGCGCCAGGGGCAGGATCTGTCCTGCCTGGCGCAATTCCAGGGCCTCGTCCTGATCCACCTCGTCTGCCAGGACCCGGCCTGTCGCAAGGGCAAGGCCGAGTATCATGAGACTAGTCATCCCAACGGCCCACACCCGGAATCCGTACCTGGTGTTCATCGTAATTTCCCTGTTCTGCTCCTCTATGGCAGGCCTCGCAACGGCTGAAACTTCCAACATCCGGATTGTTTGTCACCAGCCGCTCCGGGATCTCGAGATGCTTGTTCATAAAATAACGAGTTTCCGTGAAACGCAAGGGTGGATCAATCCCAATGGAGCGAGCCACGTTGGGTGCCCTGCCGATCCGGGTTTTGTCTGCTGCATTGGCGGTCAGATATTCGGTGATCTGCCGGGTGGTTTCGGTATCCAGTTCGGCATTTTCTCCGAAATGATCCTCGAGACCGGACATGATGCGTTGCCAGGACTTCGCGGGCAACATTCCAGGCGGATAGGCCATGTGGCAGGAACCGCACTCTTCCAGATATCGCGGGTCGTCCGCTGGGCG
This sequence comes from Thiohalobacter sp., assembly GCA_027030825.1. Taxonomy (GTDB): domain Bacteria; phylum Pseudomonadota; class Gammaproteobacteria; order Thiohalobacterales; family Thiohalobacteraceae; genus J048. The sequence continues at coordinate 2,478 of JALVEM010000158.1, read as the reverse complement.
AAAGTCCACACGGCGGGGTAGAGAGCTGCCCAAAAAGTATGCGTCATCATCGTCATCGTCTTCATAAGCGCATGCCTGAAGAGTCAGGCCTGCGGCGGTGATCAGTGTCAGGGAAAGAATGATCGTGGTAATGGTGCTTTTCCGCTTTTCCATCATGACAACTCCTTTATAGAGTATTCAGCCATGCAAGCAGGTCTGCCTTTTCCTGGGCAGTGCATTCCCGCCCCCATGTCCACTTGCAGTTGCGTTTAAACCATTTCTCGACCTTTCTGATGTCGGTGAAACGTTTAGGATTCACCGAGGGAGCCATGGGTTCGATCGGCTTGCGTGTGCGTTGATGACGACCGGGTTGGCGAAGATCGCTGCCATGACATTGGGAGCAGTCTCTGCCACTGGCGCCGGGTCTGTTCCAGAGTGACTGGCCACGAGACACTGATGGTGCAGTTTTCGCGGCAGCAGCATAGTGTTCCAGGACTGTCTGCCGGTCTGCATCGGCGACCGTGGAGATGAGCAGAAGTAAGATGGGTACGATGATGCGTGCTCTTGACATCTCATTCATCCTCCATGCGCTTGCGGCCATGCCACATGGCGGCCACCAGGTTCTCGCGGTGCAGCAGGCTGGACCAGATCACGCCGGCCACGTGCAACACGATCAGGAAAAGGGTGAAGTTGGCGAAGAATTCGTGTATCTCCTCGCCGGCCTCGGCGAGCCATTCGGGCGCATTGCAAAGCCAGACGGACAAGGGACCGGCGCATTCTTCGCTACCATAGGTCACCAGCCCCGTGACGACAGTGAGGGCCAGCGAGACGAGCAGGGCGATCACCATGGCGCCACCGGCAGGATTGTGGCCGATGTAGCGGCGTGCACGTCCCGCGAGCTCGTCCTTCAGGTAAGCGATCGCGACGCCCGGTGGTCGGACGAAGTCCGAAAAGCGGGCATGTCGCGTGCCGATGAAGCCCCATATCAATCGAAACAGAATCAGCCCGCCGACCGTGTAGCCTGCCCACGCATGCAGGCTCAGGAAGTCGTCCTCGGTGAAATAGGCGATGAAGAATGCCGCCACCAGGGACCAGTGGAAGATGCGTACCAGCGGATCCCAGACCTTGATCTCACGTGTCACGACAGTCACTCCCGTTGTTTTCCCGATTTGCAGACTAACCGACCAACCTGAAAACAGGCTTAACAGGCTGTTGGAAAACTGCTGCGAAACCCGCCTGCGGTGTTGCGCGCTGCTCGCTCCCTCGCCTATCCGCCTGATATATCTCGGTCGCTGCGCTGCGTGCGCCTTGCAGCCGGGCTTCTCGCGACGGTTTTCAACAGCCTGTTAAACCGGGATGTCTGTCGTGATCTGGCGGGCCTTGGGCTTGACAGTCCCCGGAAACAGCATAAGATAGTAATAACTCACTATCATTGGAGTGCAGCATGTGCCCACATCATCCCAGACATCTGCCGGCAGAAGAGCGTCGTGCCGTCACGGTGGAGACCGTGCTGTCGCTGGCAGCGGAACGGAACCCCAGTGACATCACCACCACAGTGATCGCCGAACGCATGGGCGTGACCCAGGGAGCGCTGTTCCGGCATTTCCCAAGCAAGGAGGCGATCTGGCAGGCGGTGATGGAATGGGTGGCGGAGCGACTGTTGGCGCGTATCGAACGCGCAGCGGATGCCGGGTCGCCGATGGCGGCACTCGAGGCGATGTTCCTCGCCCATGTCGAATTCGTCGCCGAGCATCCAGGCGTGCCCCGGCTGCTGTTCGGAGAACTTCAGAAGGCGGAAGCCACGCCGGCCAAACGCATGGCGCAGACATTGATTCGACGCTACGGAGAGCGACTGCGTTCCATCCTGGCCGAAGGCAAGGCTTGCGGCGAGATCGATCCGGATGTCGACGAGAACGCAGCCGCCACAGCCTTCATCGGCGCCATCCAGGGGCTTGTGATGCAATCGTTGCTTGCTGGTGACGTGGCGCGCTTGCGCCGCGAGGCGCCGGGTGTATTCGCTGTCTATCGATTCGGTATCGGATCCACGAAATGAAGCTTTCTGCACAATGTCGGCATATCCCGGCGCTTTCGGAAGTCATCGATACGGATCCTGCATGCACAGCATGGTCACCTCAAGCCCGCGTGATTCGTGGAACCCGAACGAGGCTTTCGTGCTCTATATGAACGATCAGGTGATTTTCCTGTCATGTGCCGATGATCGTCTGCCTGCGTCCGCTCGCATTGTTGAAACTCGTGTCCCTGGTTTTCATGACCATGGGGTTGCACACGGGCATTGCCGGCAACCTCGAGGCCGAAAGGAAGGACGACACAGGCCCGGGTGGAATTTCATGGATCAGGGAACTCGAAACCGGTCTCGAGGCGGCCGGGCAGGCCGGTCGGCCCGTGCTCGTCTATTTCCATGCCGAATGGTGCAGCTGGTGCCAGGTTTTCGAAAGGGACATCCTCGGTCATCCGGATGTCGGTCGTTTCATCGCGCGG
>JALVEM010000157.1 GCA_027030825.1 Thiohalobacter sp. | reverse complement strand
TGGCCTCATCCTCCCAACGCGAAGTTGATTGAAGGTTGCTGACGATCTGGCCCCATTCTTGCTGTCTTATTCGGGAGACACGGCACGGGGCCGGATGTGTCACGGATCTGACGCTTCTGTGACAGCGCTCAGTATTTGGTTTCGCGCCGCGCGTGTCAACCGACAAGGACTGACGAAACATGACGGCATGGCGAGGAATGAGAGCATGGGCATGCATCGGGAGACGATAGCGGAGGAGCTCGCCGACCTGGAAGTCGCGCCGGGCATGGCCGTGCGTCTGGCCTATTGCGCCCGTGACCAGGCGACCGGCGAATTGCTCCAGTACGGCGATGACCTCTGTTACGTTCATGGCAGTGCAGCGGAGGTGTTTCCCAAGGTCCAGGCTGCGCTCGAAGGCCTGCGGACGGGCGCCCGGGTCCGGGTGCCGCTTTCGCCCGAGGAAGGCTACGGCGAACGGGATCCCGACCGGGTTCTGGTCCAGCCGCGGGCGTTGCTGCCGGAAGAGGCCTGCGTGCCCGGCATGCCCATGGAGGCCACCTGGCCGGACGGCACGGCCAGCCTGTGCGTGGTGGCCCGGGTCGATGGCGAACGCGTCGTGCTCGATGCCAACCATCCGTGGGCCGGCCGCCATCTGGTCTTCGAGTTCGAGGTGCTGTCGATCCGGCCCGCACTGACGGCCGAGCGAAACGCAGGCCGCATCCTCGCCCCCGTCTGAAGGGGCATGGCCGAACGCCGTCAGTCGCCGTCGAGCAGCCGACCCAGCCCGCCCAGCACCGAGCCTTCGCCCTGATCGCTGCCGCCGGCACCGGGTGCGTGCTCGAGTACCCGGTCGGCCAGTCGCGAGAAGGGCAGGCTCTGGATCCAGACCCGGCCGTGTCCGCGCAGCGTGGCCAGGAACAGGCCCTCGCCGCCGAAGAACATGCTCTTCAAGCCCTTGACCATCTCGATGTCGTAGTCGATCCCCTCGGTGAAGGCCACCAGGCAGCCGGTATCCAGCCGCAGCGTCTCGCCCTGGAGCTCCTTTTCGACGAGCGTGCCGCCGGCGTGGATGAAGGCCATGCCGTCGCCGCTGATGCGCTCGAGGATGAAACCCTCGCCGCCGAAGAAACCGACCCCGAGCCGGCGGTTGAAGGCGATGTCGAGCCGTGTGCCGAGCGCGGCACAGAGGAAGGAATCCTTCTGGCACAGAACGTCCCGGCCGATCTTCGCCATGTCGAGCGCCAGGATGCTGCCTGGGAAGGGGGCGGCGAAGGCCACGCGGCGCTTGCCCGTGCCGCGATTGGTGAAGTGGGTGAGAAACAGCGACTCTCCGGTGATCATGCGCTTGCCGGCGCTGAACAGCTTGCCCATCAGGCCCTGTTCGGCTTCCGAACCGTCGCCCATGCGGGTCTCGAACTCGATGCCTTCCTCCATGTAGTTCATGGCGCCGGCCTCGGCGATCACGGTTTCGCCGGGGTCGAGCTCGACTTCCACCATCTGCATGCTTTCGCCGATGATCCGATAGTCCACTTCATGACACTGCATGGCTGTTTTCTCCCTGTTCTGGATCGGTTACTCGGGTTTCAGGATCAGGCCCGCCAGGGGCGGCAGGGTGAGCACGATGGAACAGGGGTGTCCCATCCAGGGGACGGCCTCGCTGGCCACCCGCATCTCGCCCAGATTGTTGCCACCATAGAAGGTCGAGTCCGAATTGAATATCACCCGATAGGGGGCTTGTCTCGGCACGCCGAGACGATAGCCGTGCCGCACCACGGGCGTGAAGTTCAGCACGACCACGACGAAATCTTCCCCGTGCCTGCGCTGGTAGCTGATCACGGACTGGGCCGCGTCGTGGCAGTCGATCCACTCGAAGCCCTCGGCCTCGAACTCGTGACCGTGCAGGGCGGGATGTTCCACGTAGAGGCGATTGAGATCCCGCACCAGCAGCTGCAGGCCGGCATGGGGCGGGTAGTCGAGCGCCTGCCATTCGAGCTCGGCATCGAAGTTCCATTCCGAGCGCTGGCCGAACTCCTGTCCCATGAACAGCAGTTTCTTGCCGGGATAGGTCCACTGGTAGGTGTAGAGCAGCCGCAGGTTCGCGAACTGCTGCCATTCGTCGCCGGGCATCTTGTGCAGCATCGAGGCCTTGCCGTGCACGACCTCGTCGTGCGAGAAGGGCAGCACGAAGTTCTCGCTGAAGGCATAGAGCAGGCCGAAGGTGAGCTGGTCGTGGTGGAAATGGCGGTGGATGGGATCCTTGCTCATGTAGAGCAGGGTGTCGTGCATCCAGCCCATGTTCCACTTGAGCGAGAAGCCGAGTCCGCCCACCCAGGGCGGCCGGGTGACCTGGGGCCAGGCGGTGGATTCCTCGGCCACGGTGAGCACGCCCGGGTGCTGGCTCTGCAGCACCTGGTTCATCTCGCGCAGGAAGGCGATGGCCTCGAGGTTCTCGTTGCCGCCGTAGATGTTGGGCAGCCAGTCACCCGGTTCCCGCGAATAGTCCAGATAGAGCATGGAGGCCACGGCATCGACGCGCAGGCCGTCGAAGTGGAATTCCTCCAGCCAGTACATGGCGCTGGCGAGCAGGAAGTTCTTCACCTCGTTGCGGCCGTAGTTGAAGATCAGCGTGCCCCAGTCGCGGTGTTCGCCGCGCCGCGGATCCTCGTGCTCGTAGAGGGCCGTGCCGTCGAAGCGCGCCAGGCCGTGGGCGTCGCGCGGGAAGTGGGCGGGCACCCAGTCCAGGATCACGCCGATGCCGGCCTGGTGACAGGCATCGATGAAATAGCGCAGGTCGTCGGGTTCGCCGAAGCGCCGCGTGGCCGCGAAATAGCCGATGGTCTGGTAGCCCCAGGAGGCGTCGAGCGGGTGCTCGGTGATCGGCAGCAGCTCGATGTGGGTGAACCCCTGCTCCCGGACATAGGGAATGAGCCGGTCGGCGAGCTGGCGGTAGCTCAGGAAGCCGCCGTCCTCGCGTCGCCGCCAGGAGCCGAGGTGCACCTCGTAGATGCTGATGGGTGCATGCTGCCAGTCCCACTGGCGGCGGCGTTCGATCCAGTCGGTATCCTCCCATCGATGGGCGGCGGGCGGCGCGACCTGGCTGGCCGTGCCGGGACGCAGTTCGTAGAGCTGGGCGTATGGGTCGGACTTGAGCAGGATCTCGCCCGTATCGCGATTGCGGATCTCGTACTTGTAGAGCGCGCCGACGGAGAGCTCGGGAACGAAGAGTTCCCAGATGCCGGTGCCGCCGCGCACGCGCATGGGGTGGACGCGCCCGTCCCAGGCATTGAAGTCGCCGACCACGCTCACCCGCTCGGCATTGGGTGCCCACACCGCGAACAGCACGCCGAGAATGCCGTCGACCACGTGGGCATGGGCGCCGAGAAAGCGGTAGGCGTGCCAGTGCCTGCCCTCGTTGAACAGGTGCATGTCGAAATCGGACAGCAGCGGCGGGAAGCTGTAGGGGTCGTAACCCTCGAAGTCGGCCTGTTCGCCGCTGCCCCAGCGGATCCGGTAGTGCCGGGGAAGCCGATCGGCAGGACCCGTCCAGACGAACATGCCCGGCAGGCCGGCAGGCGACATGGCGGCATCCGGATCGACCAGGCGGACCCAGCGGGCATGGGGCTGATAGACCAGCACGCTCACCCTGCCGTCGGGCAGGGGATGGGGGCCCAGGACCGCAAA
>JALVEM010000156.1 GCA_027030825.1 Thiohalobacter sp. | reverse complement strand
GCCTACGGCAAGGCCATGCGCACGGTCAAGACCTGCGTGGGCAAGAACTGGTGCCGGTTCGGCACCCAGGACTCCACCCAGCTTGGCATCGACATCGAGAAGATGACCTGGGGCGCCTGGATGCCGCACAAGTTCAAGGCCGCCGTCTCCGGCTGCCCGCGCAACTGTGCCGAGGCCACCATCAAGGACTTCGGCGTGGTGTGCGTGGATTCCGGTTACGAGTTGCACGTGGGCGGCAACGGCGGCGTCAAGGTCCGTGCCACCGACTTCCTCTGCCACGTGAAGACGCCGGAGGAGGCGCTGGAGTACTGCGCGGCCTTCATCCAGCTCTATCGCGAGGAGGCCCATTACCTCGAGCGAACCGCACCCTGGGTGGAGCGCGTGGGGCTCTCCTACGTGAAGGAACGGGTGGTCGAGGACGACGAAGGCCGCAAGGCGCTGGCCGCGCGGTTCCTGGAGTCGCAGAAGTACGCCCAGGTCGATCCCTGGAAGGAACGCGCCGAAGGCGTCGACGCCTTCGAGTTCCAGCCCATTCGCCAGGTCGGTTGAGGAGGTTTCGATGATGATGCAGGCAGAAAGACAGGGGAACAGCGAGGTGAAATGGCTCGAGGTCGGACCGGTCGACGAGATCCCGCGCCAGGGCGCGCGGGTGGTGCGCACCGCAGAAGGCGACATCGCCGTGTTCCGCACGCTCGATGACGCCATCTTCGCCCTGCGGGACAGGTGCCCGCACAAGGGCGGTCCGCTGTCGCAGGGCATCGTGCACGACCACAAGGTCGCCTGCCCGCTGCACGACTGGAAGATCCACCTCGACACCGGCGAGGCCGTCGCACCCGATGAAGGCTGCGCCGCCCGCTTCCCCGTCGAGGTCCGCGACGGCGTGATCTTCCTCTCGCTGACCCCCGACGAAGGTTGCCCGAATCGATGAGTGAGGCGTGAGGGGTGAGGGGGTGAGGAGTGCAAGGGAACGGGTAAAAAGGATTTCTCCTCACTCCTCACACCTCACTCCTCACCGAGGTACATAGAGATGCTCTTCGGACGCAGGAAAAAGAATCCCATCAAGCTGCCCGACAAGGGCGTGGTCGAGTGGCGCTACACCACCTGCGGCTACTGCTCCACCGGCTGTTCCATCGAGGTGGGGCTGAACCGGGAAGGCAAGGCGGTGGCCGCGCGCGGTGTGGGCAATGCGGACGTAAATCGCGGCAAGCTGTGCATCAAGGGAATTCTTGAATACGAGCTGTTCGAGACGCCCGGCCGCGGCCGTGTGCCCCTGATGCGCGAGCGCATCACCGAGCCCTTCCGCGAGGCGAGCTGGGACGAGGCACTCGACCGGACTGCCGCCGAGATCCAGCGCATCCAGGATGCCTACGGCCGGGATGCCTTCGCCATCGTCTCCACCGGCCAGATCATGACCGAGGAGTTCTACACCCTCGGCAAGCTGGCACGGGGCGTGATCGGCACCAACAACTACGACGGCAACACCACCCTGTGCATGTCCTCGGCGGTCTCCGGCTACAAGCGCTCCTTCGGTTCCGACGGCCCGCCCGGCTGCTACGAGGACTTCGAGCACACCCACTGCCTGCTGGCCTTCGGCTCCAACCTGCCGGAACAGCACCCGGTCATCTACTGGCGCATGCGCGAGGCGCGCGAGCGCAGGAAGTTTCCGCTGATCGTCGTCGATCCGCGCGTGACCATGCTGGCGCAGAACGCCGACATGCACCTGCCGATCAATCCGGGCACGGACGTGGTGCTCCTGAACAGCCTGGCGCACGTGATTCTGAAAGAGGGTCTGCACGATCCGGACTACATCGCAGCCCACACCACGGGCTTCGAGGAGTTCAAGGCATTGGTCGAGCAGTACGACCCGCGCACGGCCTCGAAGATCTGCGGCATCGACGAGGACACCATCCGCAACGTCGCCCGCGTCTTCGGCAAGGCGCCGGCGGCCATGACCATCTGGACCATGGGCATCAACCAGTCCACCCACGGCTCCGACGGCGTGGTGGCGATCAACAACCTGCACCTCATCACTGGCAACATCGGCAAGCCCGGTGCGGCGCCCATGTCGATTACCGGCCAGAGCAACGCCATGGGGACCCGCGAGTGGTCCTCCTGCTCCGGCCTGCCCGGCTACCGCTATCTGGAGAATCCCGAACACCGCAGGGAGATCGCCGAGTTCTGGGGCATCGACGAGGAATTCCTGCCGAAGAAGCGCGGGATGTTCATGACCGACATCCTGCCGGCCATCGAGACCGGGCAGATCAAGGGCATGTGGCTGATCGCCACCAACCCCATGACCTCCATGGCCAACACCGCCCGTATCCGACGCACCCTGGAGCGGCTGGAATTCCTGGTGGTGCAGGATGCCTATGCCGACGTGGAGACCAACGAATACAGCCATGTCTATCTGCCCGCTGCGCTCTGGGCAGAAAAGCAGGGCTGCTTCACCAACACCGAGCGGCGCGTGAACCTGGTGCGCAACGTCATGCCGCCCCATGGCGACAGCAAGCCGGACTTCTGGATCTTCAACGAGATGGCGAAGCGTATCCAGCGGGAGAAGAAGCCGCACTTCCCCGAGACCACCGAGCAGGTGTTCGAGGAGATGAAGCAGCTCTCGAAGGGCGAGGGGCGCATCCTCGACATCTCCGGCATGAGCTACGAGAAGATCGAGAAGGCCCGCGGCTTGCAGTGGCCCTGCCGGGAAGGCCAGGAGAAGGGCGACCAGCGCCTCTATACCGACGGCGTGTTCCAGCACCCGGACGGCAAGGCGAAACTGATTCCCCTGCCCTTCGAGGACAACAACGAACGCCCGGACGAGGAATACCCGCTGTGGCTGAACAGCGGCCGGGTGGTGGAACATTTCCACACCCGCACCCGCACCGGCAAGATCGGCAACCAGAACAAGTTCAGCCCGACGCCCTACATGGAGATCAACCCGGACACCGCCGCCGAGCTGGGCATCCGCCACGGCGAATACGCGCGCGTGGTCTCGCGCCGCGGCGACGCTATCGTCATGGCCCAGTGCACCCAGCGCGTGCCACGCAACATGATCTTCATCCCGTTCCACTACCACGAGTGCGTCAACCGCGTGAGCCTCGGGCTGCTCGACCCGCACTCGCGCCAGCCCGCCTACAAGCAGTGCGCCGTGCGGGTGGAAAAGATCGAAGACCAGGCCGCGGCCGCGAAACTCAACCTCGCCGCAAGGGCCTATTGATGATGGCCACGGAAAACACGGAAAGCACGGAAATCATTTTTCAGGAATTCAGAATACAGAAGTCAGAATTCAGAAGGGCGAAACAACATGCATGGTTTGCCACATTCTGGATCAGGCACGCGAACCAGGGCGTTCTCCCCAATTTCCGTGTTTTCCGTGCTTTCCGTGGCTAAATAGAGGAACAGCAAAGCTGCCATGTACAAGGTGAGAGAAGACGAGCCGAGATATGCCTTCATCCCGGATGTCGAGCATCCGGAGACGAACCGCTACGGCAAGCGCATCCAGCTGGTGGACGAGGACGATCCGCTTGCGGGACAGAGCCTGAACATCAACGGCGACGACTCCATCGGCACCAATCCCAACCGCTACAAGCAGCACGGCTTCTATTTCAACGCCGACAACTGCATCTTCTGTCATGCCTGCGAAGCTGCCTGCGCTGAGAAGAACAACACGC
>JALVEM010000155.1 GCA_027030825.1 Thiohalobacter sp. | reverse complement strand
GCTCCACGAGGCCGCCCTGGCGCTCGAGCAGGCCTGCATCGAGACGGCGCCGCCGGAGAGGCTCGCCGAACGCCTGACCGGGTGTCTGGACGAGATCGAGGCCCTACAACAGCCACTCCACTCCATGCGGGATTAAAACTGAACCAGTGGGCGAAAAAGCCTCAGAAAGCGTTGCCCTCGAGCACGACGAAGGCCACTGCGAACTCCCGCTCGTCCGCAATGCTCAGGTGGATGGTGTGGATACCCTGGCGTTCGACGAGGTGCGCCACCTCCCCGTGGAGACTGAAGGCGGGCTTGCCGAGTTCGTCATGGATCACGGCGATATCGGTGGGTCGGATGCCTGCCCTGAAACCGGTGCCCAGCGCCTTGACCAGAGCCTCCTTGGCAGCGAACCGGCGCGCCAGGCAGGCCGCCGCATCCGTCCGATGCAGGCAATCGCGGCATTCCGTGACATGCACCAGGCGCCGGCACAGCCGCTCTCCGAAGCGTGCGTAGCTGCGTGCCATCCGCTCGATCGAGACGATGTCGGTACCAATGCCACGAATCATTCCGGCGATTCCGTGGCATGCATCGCCGGCGTCCGATCCCGAACCTCCCGGTGCGCCTCGACGAGCCGCCGCATGGCGCGATAGACGGTCCGGCTGCGCAGGGGTCGGTCGCCCAGCAGGGGCACGAGTGCCGCCTGCAGGATTCTTCGGTGACTGGTCAGTGCCTCCGGCCGCCAGTCTTCCTTCGCAAGGGCCAGGAAATGCGCCCCCGGGATGCCCACCTCTTTCTCCCCGCAGGCGGTCACACCCACGCCGGGCTGAAACCGGTAGAGCCGCGCTTCATGGACCGGCTGCCCCGAATCGGCGAGGCGATCGAATCGATAGCCGTAACCCAGCAGTTCCAGCAGTCGTTTCTCGAATCGGCGCAGGGCAATCTCCATCTCGCCGGCGGCGAGCAGGGAGAGGCTCTCCTGATAAAGCACGAACATCTCCGGAGGCTGGGGCTGGTTTCTCGGCAGCAAGCGGACCAGCAGTTCGTTGAGATAGAAACCGGCATGCACGGCATCTCCCTCGAGCTGGGGCGCTTCTCCGGCCGGCTCGACCCGGGTCAGCGTCGCCAGCTCGCCGCGCCCCTGCCACCCCACCAGCAGGGGCCGAAAGGGCTGGAGCAGTGCGCGCCGGGATCCCCGCCTTCCCCGGGCGCCCTTCACGATCGTCCCCAGGCGACCATGACCTGCCGTGAACAGCTCGCACAGCAGGCTGGTGTCACGCCACGGTCGCACATGCAGTACCCAGGCTGCCGCCTCGTCCACGCGCATCATTCACCGATCCCCAGCTGGCGAAGGGCACGTTCGTCATCCGACCAGCCCTCGCGCACCTTGACCCAGAGCTCCATGTGAATTCGCTTGCCGAACAGTTCCTCGAGTTCGCGACGCGCCTCGGTGCCCACCGATTTCAGCAGACGCCCCTGGTGCCCGATCACGATCGGCTTGTGGCTGGCCTTCTCGACCCAGATCAGCGCATGGATGCGGATCAGTCCCGGCAGCTCCTCGAACCGCTCGATTTCCACGGTCAGGCCGTAAGGCAGTTCCTGCCCCAGCTTTCTGAACAGCTTCTCGCGAATCCGCTCGGCGGCCAGAAAGCGCTGGCTGCGATCGGTGATCATGTCGGCATCGAACAGTGGCGGGCCTTCGGGCAGACGCGCCTCGACCTCACGCTGCAGGGCATCGAGGTTCTTGTTCCTGAGCGCCGAGACCGGGACCACGGCAGCGAAGTCGTGCCGCTCGGCGACCTCGGCGAGATAGGGCAGCAGGCGGGTGCGCGGTTTCACGCGATCCACCTTGTTGACGGCCAGAATCGCCGGCTTGCCGGCGGCCTGGACATGGCGCAGCACCTGAGCGTCCTCCGGCGTCCACTCCAGCGCCTGGACCACCATGACGATGAGATCGACGTCGCGCAGGCTGTCCAGTGCGGCCCGGTTCAGCGCCCGGTTGAGCGCCTTGCCGCGCCCCTTGTGAACCCCGGGCGTGTCCACGTAGACCGTCTGCGCCCGACTCGTGGTGCGGATCCCGAGGATGCGGTGGCGGGTGGTCTGGGGCCGGGGCGAGGTGATGCTGATCTTGTAGCCCAGCAGATGATTCAGCAGCGTGGACTTGCCGACGTTGGGCCGGCCGACGAGCGCCACCAGACCGCTGCGGTAACCGGCGGGAATCTCGGGTTCGAAGCCTTCGGACCGGTCCATGGCCTCAGCCTCCGAGCGCTTCGAGCATACGCGCCGCGGCGGCCTGCTCCGCACGCCGCCTGCTGGTGCCCTCGCCTTCGGTGACCCGCGCCTCGTCCTCGAGACGGCAGGCGACACGGAATCGCTGCCGATGGGCCTCGCCGGCCACCTCGCGCACCTCATAGTGCGGCAGCGGACGCCCCAGCGCCTGGAGGTGTTCCTGCAGGCGTGTCTTCGGATCCTTCAGCACACCGGGCTCGAGCCCCTCCAGGTGCGGTTCGAACAGTCGCTGGATGACTGCCGCCGCGGCAGCATAGCCGGCGTCCAGATAGAGGGCGCCCAGCACCGCCTCGAAGGCGTCGGCCAGAATCGAATCGCGGCGCCGACCGCCGCTCTTCAGCTCGCCGGACCCCAGCCGCAGGTGTTCTCCCAGAGAAAGCTCGCGGGCCAGCCGCGCGAGCATGGCACGGTTGACCAGATGCGCCCGCAACCGGCTCAGATCGCCCTCGTCGGCATCGGAAAAGCGATGGTAGAGCAGATCGGCGATCGCCAGCCCCAGCACGGCATCGCCCAGAAACTCGAGGCGCTCGTTGTTCCGGCTACCGGCGCTTCGATGCGTGAGCGCCCGTTGCAGGAGATCCGGGTCCGAGAAGCGATGTCCCAGGACGCGTTCGACGGGGGTCATGCCCTGCACCCGACGTTTCCCCTCCATGAATGCTCAGTGCCGGATCAGTTCGATCTGGTCGTGAAATTTCTGCACGGCGTCCACATTGCCGAGAACGGGCACGCGCACTTCATAGTCGATCCGCACGACCAGCCGCCCGTCGCGTTTCTCGATCCGGAAGTCCTTCGCCGTCACGTCATCGACCGAATTGATGTCGAGGCGCCGCGCGATCAGCTTGCGGATTTCCGCTTTCGATGCCTGGGTGATGTTCGGTTCCTTCTCGAGCGACTCGAGCACGCCCTTGATCTTGAAGTATTCCAGATACCCCGGCAGCAGACGCAACGTGAGCAGGACGAAGAACCCCACGATCGCCAGCGTCACCACCCAGCCGATGAACGTCATTCCCCGCTGACGCGACTCCACTACCTGATGCATGTCGATCTCCTCGTGCGACCCGGCACCGTTGCCGTCACTCTATGATGGTGCCAATCCGCTGCCAAGTCACGCGGTGTTCGACCGGATCCCAGTTCATCCAGATCATGAAGGCCTTGCCGATCAGGTTCTCCTCGGGCACGAAGCCGAAGTAGCGGCTGTCGCGGCTGTTGTCGCGATTGTCCCCCATCACGAAATAGTGCCCGGCGGGCACGTCCCACTCGCCTTCCCGGCCCGGCGCACCCGGATGCACCAGAATATGATGCTTCACTCCGTCGAGATCCTCGATCAGCTCCATGGCGCCGGTACTGGGCAGGGAGGCGCCGGTGCCGACATAGGTGCCGACCGGTTCCTGGGGCATCAGGCGC
>JALVEM010000154.1 GCA_027030825.1 Thiohalobacter sp. | reverse complement strand
GGCGTGGGCCTCGCGCTCCGTCGGCGTCATCTGCAGGAGGTCGCTCACGCTCAGCGAGACGAGCACGCCGTTGACGGGGCGGCGGCGTCGGTAGCGCTTGAGCAGGCGCAGGAATTCCAGCCAGGCCGCGCGATCGACCTCGGCGTGGCTGTCCTGGGTGGTGTAGCGCCCGGCAGTGTCCAGCAGCACCGCCTCGTCGGTGATCCACCAGTCGCAGTCCCGGGTGCCGCCGACGCCCCGCAGGTGAGGATCACCGAGTTTTTCGGCCAGCGGGAAGTGCAGGCCGGAGTTCCTCAGCAGCGTGGTCTTGCCCGAGCCCGGCGGACCGATGAGGATGTACCAGGGCAGTTCGTAGAGATACTGGCGCCCGAACCGGTGCTTGAGTCGGGTGCCGCGCAGCAGGGCCATGGCTTCTTCGAAACGCTGCCGGATCTGCGCGATCTCCGCCTCGCGCGCTTCCGCCGTCTCGTCCTTCGGCGCTTCGGACTGACGGCTCAGGGCCTCGAAGATCTCCTGATTGTTGCGTCTGGCGCGCCACTGGCGCCAGGCCTGCCAGAGGGCCCAGAGGGCGAAGACCGCAACGATGACGGTCACCCGTTCGGCGGTCGAGTCGAGCGGACGGAAGCGGCCGATGCTCAGGAACGGGCCGACATACCAGAGCACCACCGAGAAGGCGCCGAGCCCTGTCAGCGACAGGAACCAGGGATGCAGGATCCATTCGAGAATGCGCTTCATGGGCTCACCTCGTCATCCATGACCGGCGACTCCAGCATGGAGCGGATCGGGTGGTACACCAGGATCTCCACGCGACGGTTGCGGGCACGGTTGGCGGGCGAATCGTTGGGCACCAGCGGCTCGGTGTCGGCGCGCCCCTCGGCCACGAAACGCGAGGCGTCGCCGGTCTGGCGGGCCAGGAAATCGGCCACCGCATCGGCACGGGCCTGCGAGAGATGCCAGTTGGAAGGGAAGCGCAGGGAACGGATGGGCACGTTGTCCGTGTGACCCGTGACCAGGACCCGTCCCGGGAACTGTGCCAGCGCCCGGGCCACGGCGCTGAGCACGGGCAGATAGTCGCGGCGGATCACGGTGCTGCCCGAGGGGAACATGCCGTCGCCGAACAGGATGATGCGGCTGCGATCCTTCTCTTCGATCACGTCGAGCTTGCCGGCGGCGATCTGGTCGGCGAGCAGCTTGCGCAGGCTCGGCCGCTCGGGTTCGGGGGCGGGCGCGGGCGCGGCTTCCACCGGGGGCGGTTCCGGCATCATTCCGGCGAGCTGCTGGTCGATGCGATGGAAGGTGCCGTAGACGGGATCGGAGGCGCTGTTGAGCAGGAGGGTGAGCGTCAGGTAGGTCAGCACCAGAAAGGCCGTGGCTCCGGCGGCCGTGGCCCAGAGGATCGTGGCGCGGCTCAGGCGGCGGTCGGGCTGATGGAGGCCTTGCCAGTGGGGCGAGAGCTCGCGCGGCGGCTCGCCGGTCGTCTGGCGCAGGGTCAGATAGAGTTCCCGCCGCAGGGCCTCGAGGGCGGACTGCCCGTTGGGCTGGGTGTGATAGCGTCCCTCGAAACCCAGGGCCAGGATCACGTACATCAGTTCGAGCAGGTCTCGGTTCTGCGCCGGCGAGGCGAGCAGCTGCTCCAGCAGGGTGAAGAACTTCTCTCCGCCCCAGGCCTCCTTGTGGAAGGTGATGAGCATGCCCTGACTGCTCCAGGTGCTCTGGGTGCCCCAGGGCGTGCTCAGGACCGCCTCGTCGATGAAGGCGCACAGGACGTAGCGGGCGGGCAGCACACGCTGGGCAGGGAGGCCGGCGCGCGCGGCCCGCGCCTCGAAGTCGCTCACCTCCTGGATCACGCGTCGCCGCAATCCCTCGGGATCCGGATGCTCGAGCGTATGCCTGAGCTGCCCGGCCAGCACCAGCAACGGCACGGCGGCCCGGACGAGCGGATTCCGGAAACCGGTGGCGATCGCGTCCACGCGCATTTCGGCGGCATCGGGGCCGCCACCCGACGGGGGCCGGGGCGCGCCACCGGGTGGCGAGGGCGGCGGTGGTGGTGTCGCGCCGCCTGCCCCGGGGGTGGGGATGCCTCCGCCCGGACGGGGGCGGATGACGGTGCGGTCGTCCGAGTCGCGATCGGTCACGGCTTACTCCCTCACCGCCCAGAATTCCATCTTCAGATTCGGGAACTGTCCGCCCACGTGGAAGGCGAAGGCGGCGGACCTGGAGAGCGCCTGCCAGTGCTCGCTGTTCCGGTCGAGGCGGAAATAGTGATAGCCCGCATGATAGGGCACCTGACGCGGCGCCACGGGAAGCGGATACAGCCGGATGCCCGGCAGGGCGAGCTTCACGAACTGCTGGATCTCTTCCACGGGGCCGGCCTTGACCTGGGCCAGGAACTGGCGCCGCAGGGCTTCGGGTTCCATGTCGGCCTTGACGGCCAGTATGAACTCGGCATCTTCCAGCAGTGACCGATCGCTGATCGTGGCCACATAGAAACCGTACTTGCGGTCGATCAGGGGGATGGCGATGGCGCGCTCCAGGATCACCTTGCTCAGGCCGCCGCGGATCTCCTCGATCAGGGGATCGAAGGCCGGTTGCGGGTCGGGATGCGTGTACGGCGGAAATTCGGGCGCGCGGCGGTCGGCCCGGGAAAAGGTGGCCAGTTCGCCCGCGAGTGCGAGCAGGGTGGCATAGAGCTGCTCGCCATGCAGCACAGGGGTTCGCGAAAGATGGGCGACGACCGGTTCGAACCGATTGACCAGCTGCAGCAGCATGAAGTCCGCCACTTCTGCCACACCACCCTGGCCGGCGGCGGCCAGGCGTTCGGAGAGCGCCATGACGCGATGACGCAGCATGGCCTGCAGCTCGGTCAGAAACTGCATGAGCCGGCGGCTGGCGTGCACCGACAGCAGGGGCGGGATGAAGGCCTCGTCCAGGACCAGTGCGCCTTCGGGCCGGATGTCGGCGATGCGCGCCACGGCCATGGAGACGAAGCCCTGCGGAGGCTCGCGGTCCAGCAGGAGTCGGAGATTGGGCACCGCCACTGTCACCGGCCGGGTTTCCTCCAGGCCCTCGTTGTCGTCGCGCAGCTCGATCTCGCGGGTGACGCGGCGAAACAGGCCCTGCGGATCCTCGCCCTGAACGGCGGCCCCTTCACGGGGGAGGGGGAGGGCGAGATAGACAGTCCGGCCGCGCGCCTCGTCCGGCACGACCAGCGGGTCCGGTGCCGCCTGTTCGCGGGGAATGTCGAAGGGCGTGCCATCGGGCAGGATGCCCTGGGCGCGGCTCAGGCCGAACTGGCCCTGTCCGAGCAGCGCCTCGTCGACCTCGAGGCGTCGAAAGCCCCAGGGATGGGCATGAAGCCAGCCGGCCTGCACTCGTGACAGCCAGGCGATCCAGCGGTCGTGCTGCTGGAAATGCTGGGGTGTGAGGAAGAGCCCTTCGGACCAGACGACCCGGTTGTTCTCGCTCATTGTCGTTCGCTTCCCCCCTTGCGGATCTCGGTCGTCTTGTTCTTCGGATTGTGCATCATTCCGTCACCGCCTGGACACGGTTGCCTTCGATCCGGATGGTGACACGGGTCCGTTTCTTCGCCCGGATCGGCACCAGGGTGCGCCATTGCGACCGGTCGATCTGCTGGAAGGCGGCGATGACGCCGAGATACTGCGCGTTGGCCGGCAGACGCATGTCCA
>JALVEM010000153.1 GCA_027030825.1 Thiohalobacter sp. | reverse complement strand
GTGCGCCCGGAATGACAGAAGAACCCTCACCCCTGACCCCTCACTCCTCACCCCTCACTCCTCACTCAATGTCCGTGTGATTCCATGGCCATTCCTGTCCTCCTCATACCTGACAGTCAGCGTGGATTCGGGACGTGGCCGCCCAGTGGGCGTAGAATGACGCGACATGAATACTTCCCCGGAAACGACCACCATGCTGCAACGCAATCTCATTGTCACCATCGACGGCCACAAGCGGATCGAGTTCGACCGTTCCGGCGGCATCCCTGCCCAGGAGCGCGCCCGTCTCGACGAGCTGGACCGGATGCTCGGAGAGGAAGGCGTGAATCTCAACGGGCAGCATATCGCCACACCCGACCAGGAACAGAAGGCCTATTACATGGTCGAGTATCTGCTCAATGTGCTCCTCGACGACGACATGGAACGCGCGGCCCTGGTCTGCACCTATGTCGGCACGCGGCTGCCGAATCTGGTCGGTGTCCACGCCCGCACGGTCGGCGAGACGTTCGACGTGGATCTGCAGTTCGACTGACCGGGGCCGGCCGCTTCAGTTTTCCTCCCCTGCTGCCGCTAAACCGGACAGTTCCAGGCAACAGGGAAGCAATGCATCATGGCTGATGCGCCTTTCGAATTCGTGGTGGGCACCCCGCTCCAGGTGGAGCTGCCGGTGCTCGATCTGGACTGCGCCTGCAATTCCCGCCTGATCGGTTATCTCGAGGATTCGAGCCTGATCATCGGCTGGCCGGAGATCGACGGCAATCATCTGCCGCTGGATCCGGCGGAACCCGTGATCGTGAGCTTCGAGCGCGACGGCAAGCGCCACACCTTCGAGAGCCGGGTGTTGACTTCGTCGCTCGAGCCCTATGCCCACGTTCATCTGGCCTGGCCGGAGCGTGTCCATGCTTCCCTGCGCCGTCGTGTGCCCCGCGTGCCCGTCAACGACGTGGCCATGATGCTGGTCATGGAGGAGGACGGTCAGAAGCAGTCGGTGGCGCTGGCGGACATCAGCATCAGCGGGGCGCGGCTGGTGGCCACCTCACCCCTTGGGGAGGTGGGCGAGCGCTTCTCCATCGAGATTCCGCAACGCCATCATGGCGGTTCCGAACGGGTCGTGCTGGCCTGCGAGATGCGCTACGTGCGCGAGGAACGCGGGGCCGCCAGCGGGCGTCGCGTCTTTCATCACGGGGTCGAGTTCATCGGCCTGAACCGGAAGGCGCTGGCCTTCATCGAGCGCTACATCGGCCAGCACACCGATCCGCTGCCGCCGGAGTGCGAGACCGGCTGAGCCTGTTACTCCACGATCTCGTCGATCCGACGATAGGTGACGCCGTCCTCGGCCTGCTGCGGGCTGCGGCGCCGCTCGCGGTGGGACCGGGTATCCAGCAGCACCGGCACCTGGCGCTGGCGGCGATCCCGGCCGCTCCGTCTTTCCGGCCCTTTCCATTCCCTGGATCCGCCTCTGCGCCGGTCTGCGCCCGGCGACTGTCGCGACCTCACCGGGGCGACCGGTGCGACGGGGCTGCTCGGCGTGGTCTGCCGAGGGGCGGCGTTTTCCTGTTCCAGGGCCCGAGTGCCCAGGTCGTCCGGACGGAAGTTGGTGATGTCGGTCATGACCTCATGCGCGCGCCAGCAGCAGGCTGGCCGTGTCGGTGAACTGCACGCCGGCCTCGCCCATGATCTCTTCGGCATCGAAGGCGTCGGGATCGAGGCCCAGTATGTCCCACACCGCCGGGTCGATCGGTTCTTCCGGATTGGGATTTTCGCAGTAGGCACCGATCTGGGAGCGGTTGGCCAGCACTTCCGACAGATGCACGATGGCCGACTCCAGCGCCGCCTGTTCGATGGCGCAGCCGGGAATGTGATGATAACTGATGGCCGCACAGAGCGGATCCGGCAGATTCCACACATCGGCCAGGGCGCCGCCGAGATCGGCATGGCTGAAGCCCAGCTCGGAGAGCTCCGCCTGATGCTGCAGGCCCTCGTCGCCTCCCGAGACGAGCACGATTTCCTGCATGACCTCCGGCAATCGCGAATAGAGCACCAGGTGCCCGATGTCGTGGAGCAGCCCGGCGACGAACAGCCTTTCGGGATGCAGCACCCGCACCCTGCGGGCGAGGTTGCGGGCGATGAGACCGGTGAAGAGACCGTGCCGCCAGAAGGTGTCCATGTTCACCAGGGCGGCCGGCAGGCTGGAGAAGGTGCGGATGGCCGAGACCGCGAGGATCAGGCTGTAGAGCTCGCGCACGCCGACCAGGGTGATGGCGCGGCTGACGGTCTCGACCTTGCGCGAGAGGTTGTAGTAGGAACTGTTGACCAGCCGCAGCAGCCGTGCCGTGAGACTGGGATCGCTCGAGATCACCTCGCCGATCTCGGCGGTGGAAGCCGTATCCGAGTCGATCAGGTCGAAGACCCGCACGCAGATGTCGGGCGGCGAGACGAGAAAGGAGACATCATTGACCAGATTGCGTGCAATGTCGCCGGCAAGATCGCGAGTGGCATGGTTGGCTGAATTCGGCATCGACGGATCCTGTGGTCATTGTGGGGTTTGTCAGGGTATCGGCAGGGGATCGCCAGGATTTAGCACCGAGATTCTCTGGAGACGGTGGCGAATCCGGCCGTGGCCGCGAGTGGAGGGAAAAGTG
Organism: Thiohalobacter sp.; assembly: GCA_027030825.1. Lineage (GTDB taxonomy): Bacteria > Pseudomonadota > Gammaproteobacteria > Thiohalobacterales > Thiohalobacteraceae > J048. The sequence continues at coordinate 1,056 of JALVEM010000153.1, read as the reverse complement.
CGGCAGCCGTCACAAATTTGACGATTGCCCCGCGTCAACCATCAAGAAAGCGCTGCGGCGACCGTCAAACTGAGCACAGTCACCTCAGGCCGGGTTGAAGACCATCATGAAAAACGTCATCTCGATGAATGCCTACGGACGCCACAGGGGCGATTCCCGCCAGAACCAGCTGCTGCGCGGCTGCCGTGAGCGGATGCAGCGACATCTGACGGGCGCGCTGCGCAAGATGCTGGGCAAGGTGGACGACGCCCTGTTCGAGCTCGCCGAGAAGGCCGAGAACAATGCGGTGCAGACCCAGTATTTCGATGCCATGCGCGAGGTGCGGCTGAAGCGGGACGGCATCGAGAAGGCCTTCGAGAAGGCCCTGCTGGAGGGCTTCGAGGCAGCGCTGGACCCGGCAGGCAGCGAGAACGAGCCGGTCGGCCTCGATGGCGAGCTGGGACTGGTGGACGACGAGGTGCTGGAAGAAAACCTCGCGGTGCGCAATATGGTCACCCGCGTGGAGATCGAGGCCAAACAGGATCTCGGGCTGCTCGAGCGGAGGATGGGCGAGCTGCTGGGCGATCCCTGGCTGGAGCAGCACCGGAATCCGGTGGGGCCGGAGGTGATCTGCGAGGCCTTCCGCCAGGCCGTGGGCGACATCGAATCCGGCATCAAGGTCAAGCTCATCATCCTCAAGCTCTTCGATCGCTACGTGGTGGGCGAGGACGTGCTGCCCCTGTATCGGGCGCTGAACGCCTGGCTGGTCCAGGAAGGCGTGCTGCCCGAACTCAAGCTCAGCCAGCTGCGCCGCAGCGCCCCGGGAATGGCCGCGCCGGCCGCCGGGGCAGGCACCGGAGCGATGGCCGACGAGGATATCGGCGAGGACCTGTTCGCTGCCCTGCAGGCCGCCGCGCCCGGGCTTCCCGGACTGCCCGCGGGCGGCATTCAGGGCGGGATGGTCTCGCCGGCACCCGTCCAGCAGGCCTTCATGCAGGGGCTCGATCGCATCCAGCATGGGGATCCGGCCGCGATCCAGGCTGCGCTCGGCGGCATGGAGCCAGGGGTGGTCGGTGC
>JALVEM010000152.1 GCA_027030825.1 Thiohalobacter sp. | reverse complement strand
TGCAGCGGACTGAAATCCCGGCAGCGATTCATCGCCGGTTCAGGTATCCTTTTGCAAGCTGATCCGCAGTTCGGACTCTCGGGAGACCGCCATGGACCCGCTCCAGCACATCGTCCAGGTGATCGCGCTCGGCATGGGTGCCGCCTGGGCCAGCGGCATCAACCTCTATGCCGCCATCTTCATGCTCGGCTACATGGGCCTCAACGGCTACATCCAGCTTCCGCCGGATCTCCAGGTGCTGCAGGATCCCCTGGTGCTGTTCGCCGCCGGCTTCATGTACTGCGTGGAGTTCTTCGCCGACAAGACCCCGGGAGTCGACACCGGGTGGGACGCCATCCACAGCTTCATACGCATCCCGGCCGGCGCCCTGCTGGCCGCCGGCGCCATGGGCGACGTGAGTCCCGCGGCCCAGATCGCCGCCGGTCTGATCGGCGGTTCGGTGGCGGCCACCTCGCATCTGACCAAGGCCGGCTCGCGCGTGCTCATCAATACCTCGCCCGAGCCCTTCACCAACTGGTTCGCCTCCATCGGAGAGGATGTGGCCGCGATCGCCGGCCTCTGGACCGCGCTCCACCATCCGGTGCTGTTCCTGGCCCTGCTGCTGGCCTTCATCCTCTTCGCGGCCTGGGCGATGCCGAAGCTGTGGCGGGCGGTGAAGCGCGTGTTTGCCTGGCTCGGCCGTCTCTTCGGTGCCCGCGACCGGGCGCCGGAGCCGCCCCGCCCAAGCCCGGGAGAGACGCCGGACCTCTCCGACCTGGCCCCGACCGACCCGGCCCGGCTGACGGGCGGCACCGACCCCGGCAGGAAACCCTGAAGCGTGCTCTGGATCAAGGCCTTCCACGTCATATTCATGGTGACCTGGTTCGCCGGGCTCTTCTATCTGCCCCGGCTCTACGTCTATCACGCGGAGACCCGGGATACGGCCGGCAACGAACGCTTCAAGATCATGGAGCGCAAGCTGTTCGCCATCATGACGATCGGCGCCGGATTCACGCTCCTCTTCGGCCTCTGGCTGCTGTTCGGCTGGCATCTCGCCAGCCTGCCTGACGAGAAGTGGCTCCAGCTCAAGCTGGTGCTGGTCGCCCTGCTCTTCGGCTACCACTATCTCTGCTGGCGGCTGATGCTGGATTTCCGCGCCGACCGCAACCGGCACGGTCACGTTTTCTATCGCTGGTTCAACGAATTTCCCGCCCTGATCCTCATCCTGGTCGTCATTCTCGCCGTCGTGCGCCCCTTCTGAACCCGCCTCTGCGGCAACCCGGTGGTGTCCCACGAAACTCAAATGAGAACAGTTTGCAATTGCGAACATGTCTGATTACAATTCCTGGCCAGAGTTGCCGGCGCCCGTGGCGAGGCGAATACCGCGGGCAGGCGAACGGAATGACACGAATCCCATGCGAGACGAGGAGCAATGCCAATGAAGCAACGACTGTTGGGCGCACTGATCGCCGCCGCAATCACGGGAACGGCCACGGCAGAGGCCGCCTCCCCGCCGAGCGCCGAGGAGATGTGGCGCATCATCCAGGCGCAGCAGAAGCAGATCGAGCAGCTCAAGCGCCAGCTCGAGGCCGCGGAGGAAAAGGTGGAGGCCACCGGCGAAATGCTCGACGAACTCGCCTCCGGCGCACCTGCTCCGGGCGGGGAAGAGAAGGCCGCGCTCGGGGCGGCGCACACGCCGTTCGAGCACGGTCGGGCCGGTCGCACCATCGTCGGCGGCTACGGCGAGCTGCACTACAACAATCTCGAAGGCGACGGTGGCGCTTCCGACAAGAACGAGATCGACTTTCACCGCGCCATCCTGTTCCTGGGCCACGAGTTCTCCGACCGCATTCGCTTCTTCTCCGAGATCGAGTACGAACACGCTGCCATAGACAACAGCAGCAGCGGTGGTGTGTATCTGGAGCAGGCCTATCTCGAGATGGACATCAACGAGCGCCTGCGGGCACGTGCAGGTCTGCTGCTGGTCCCGGCCGGCTTCCTCAACGAGGTGCACGAGCCACCCCGCTTCTACGGCGTGGAACGCAACCCGGTGGAGTCGAACATCATTCCCACGACCTGGTGGGTGGGCGGCGCCATGCTGACCGGCGAGATCGCCCCGGGCTGGAGCTTCGACGCTGCCCTGCACGAAGGCATGAAAACGAGCTCGGGAAGCAACTATGCGGTACGCAGCGGCCGACAGAAGACCAGCAAGGCCGTCGCCGACGATCTCGCCTTCACCGGCCGCATCCGCTGGAACGGGCTCTCGGGACTGGAGCTGACCGCCTTCTGGCAGTACCAGTCCGACATGACCCAGGGCACGGACCCGAATGCCGGCGCCGCCAACCTCCTGGGGGTCACCGGGGTCTACAACACCGGCCCCTTCACGGTGAAGGCACTCTATGCCCGGTGGGATCTGGACGGCACGGGTCCTGCGGCGATCGGGGCGGACAGGCAGCGCGGCTGGTACATCGAGCCTTCCTACAAGATCACCGAGAAGCTGGGTCTGTTCGCCCGCTACAACGACTGGGACAACCAGGCCGGCAGCGACTCGGGGGCCGCGGCCAATACCGGCAAGCGCCAGTGGAATACCGGCCTCAACTGGTGGATCCATCCCGACGTGGTGCTGAAGGCCGACCTGGAGTTCCAGGACAACGACGACGGTCGGGACCGCAACGGGTTCAACCTGGGCGTGGGCTACCAGTTCTGATCTCTCCGGACTGTGACGTGAGACTGACTGCTGCGCTACAATGCGGCCGGCGCGGGGCATGGTTTCCATGCCCCGCCTTTTCCTTTGCGACATGCCGGAAACACCCATGATGCCATTGCCCATGCGACTGGCGGTCCTGTTCGCCCTGCTGCTGACCGCGGTGGCCGCCGTGCATGCCCGGGGCACCTACCAGACGCCGCAGGCCTTTCTCGAGGAGAGCTTTCCGGAAGGCGTGCCCGCACCGAAGATCCTGTGGCTGAAAGGCGATCTGCGCCGTGCAGTGAAGGAGATCCTGGGCCACCGCTATCCCGCCCTGCGCGTCCGCTACTGGCGGCGCGACGGTCGCACGGCCTTCATTCTCGAGGAGATCGGCAAGGAAGAACCGATCACCACCGGCATCCTGGTCCGTGATGGTCGCATCGAACGCATCCGGGTGCTGATCTTCCGCGAGAGCCGTGGCGACGAGGTACGCCACGACTTCTTCACCCGCCAGTTCGAGGGTGCGCGACTGGACGAGGCGCACCGTCTCGACCGCGACATCGACAACATCTCGGGGGCGACGCTCTCGGTGCGAGCCATGAAGAAACTGGCCCGGCTGGCGCTGCTGCTCGAGCGTGCAGTCCGCGACCGGGAAGGGAAATGAGCCGACACCACCGCTGGATCCGCGCGCTCTATCTCTGGCACCGGCGTCTGGGCGTGGCGGCGGCCCTGCTGGTGATCCTGCTCGCCGTCACCGGGATCCTGCTCAACCACACCGACCGGCTCGGCCTCGCCCACCGCCCCGTGCACAACGCCCTGCTGCTCGACTGGTACGGCATCCGCGCCCCCGAACCCCCGAGCGGATGGCAGGCGAACGGGCACTGGTTCACTGCCCTCGACGGCACCCTGTTTCTCGACGACCGGCCGGTGACGGAAGCGCGGGGCGCGCTGCGCGGGGTCGCGGCCCTGCCTCCCCTCGGCGCCTACCTGCTCGCCTTCGACCGGAACCTGCTGCTGCTCGACGAGTCGGGACGGGTCATCGAGTGGATGGCGCCGCCAGCCGGCCTCGATGACCGCAT
>JALVEM010000151.1 GCA_027030825.1 Thiohalobacter sp. | reverse complement strand
GGCCACGCTGGCGCGCCTCGGCGAGGAGGCCTACCGGGATCTGACCGACCGCACCGAAGGATTCCTCGACTACTTCTACGAGGTCTGTCCGGTCGACGAGATCGGGCTGCTCAACATCGGTTCGCGCCCGAGCCATCGCAAGCGCGGCAACCGGTCCAAGGAATCCATCCGGGCGATCCCCTGGGTGTTCGGCTGGGCCCAGTCGCGCCATACGCTGCCGGCCTGGTACGGCCTGGGTCATGCCCTGGAGCGCTGGCGCGACAATGATCCCGAAAGGCTGGCGATGCTGCGGCGCATGTATCGGGAATGGCCCTTCTTCCACGCCCTGATGAGCAACATCCAGATGGCGCTCTTCAAGGCGCAGTTCGACATCGCCCGCCAGTACACCCGTCTCGCCCACGATCAGGCCATGGCGCAGCGCATCTACGGCAAGATCCGGGAAGAATACGAACGCACGGTGCGCCAGGTGCTGGAAGTGGCGGAGATCCGCGTACTGCTGGAAGAGAATCCTTCGCTGTATCTGTCGCTGAGTCGACGCGATCCGTACCTGGATCCCCTCAATCACATCCAGGTGCGGCTGCTCGAGCGCTTCCGGGACCCGTCACGGCCGGAAGCCGAGCGCGAGCGCTGGAAGGGCCCGCTGCTGCGTTCCATCAACGCCATCGCCGCCGGCATGCGCAATACCGGCTGACCCGAGCCGGCCGGCTTCCCGAAATCCGGGCATGGACCATTGCGATTTCCGAGAATCCGTCAGCCCGGTATAATCATGGCCGAGAAGAAAAAGACGAGAGGAGGCCCGCACATGAACCGATTCAAACCCTTCCTTGCCGCATCCCTGTTCTGGTCGGTGTCCATCCCGGCTCAGGCCGTGCTGATCCAGTTCGACTACAGCTACGACAGCAACGGCTTCTTCTCGGATCCCGTTCGACGAGGCGTGCTCGAGGCCGCCGGCAACTATTTCTCTTCCCTGCTGGCCGACGACCTGGCTGCGATCACGTCAAACAGCAGCAACACTTTCACCGCCATATTCAATGACCCTTCTTCCGGTAACCAGGTATCGCTCCCGGACTACAACGTGCCTGCCGATACCCTGATCGTCTATGCCGGCGCCCGGGATCTGGGCGCCACGCTCGGCCAGGGCGGTCCGGGCAGCTACGGCGTCAGATACACCGATCCCAAATACTACGAGCTCGTGCGTACCCGAGGCGAAGCAGATGAAACCGAAGGTGCCACGGCGACCGACTTCGCCCCGTGGGGTGGCGCCATCGCCTTCGATATCGATGCCAACTGGTATTTCGACGCCGACCCGGCCACGGACGAGGCTATCACCGGAATCGACTTCTACTCCGTGGCGCTCCACGAACTCGGCCATCTACTGGGCGTGGGCACGGCCGATTCCTGGTCCAACCAGATCAGCGGCGGCTATTTCAACGGCAGCGCGAGCCTTGCTGCCTACGGCAGCAGCGTGCCGCTCGATTCCATCGATGCCCACTGGGCACCCGGGACCATGAGCATTCTGCCGGACGGCACGCCACAGGAAGCCGCCATGGATCCCGATCTCACCACAGGCACCCGCAAGCGGTTCACCGTACTGGACCAGGCCGCACTCTCCGACATCGGCTGGGAAGTCACCCCCGTCCCCGTTCCTGCTGCACTCTGGCTGTTCGCCGGCGGTCTGCTCGGCCTGTTGGGCATGAGCCGCCGCGGGTGACCGCATACCGTCCTGCCAGTGACGCATGCCGGCGCAGCAATCCGGCGCCGGAACCCCGAATCAGGCCACCTGCACGGGGATGCGGTCGCCCGTTCGGCGAATGCGGTTGGTCTCGTCGAGATAGACGAGCCGGGGCCGGAAGCCGGCGGCCTCGGCCGGCGTCATGCGCGCGTAGGCGCAGATGATGACCCGGTCGCCGGGGTTGGCCTTGTGGGCCGCCGCCCCGTTCACCGAGATGATGCCGGAGCCCTCCTCGGCCCGGATCGCGTAGGTGGTGAAACGCTCGCCGTTGGCCAGGTTGTAGATCTGGATCTGCTCGTATTCGAGGATACCGGCGGCCTCCAGCAACCGCCCGTCGATCGCGCAGGAACCTTCGTACTCCAGTTCCGAATGCGTCACGACCGCCTTGTGCAGCTTGGCCTTGAGCAGGGTGATCTCCATCGAACGCCTCGGCGAGAAGTGAGTGGGATGGATAATTATCCCGCAGTCGGGGCCCGCCCTCAACGTACCGCAGGGAGATTGTCGATGAGCCGTGCCCGCCCCAGCCAGGCGGCACCGAGCACCCTCAGCTCGCGTGTCCCCGGCTCCGGCGGCGCCAGGTCGCCGGCCCGGCGGACGGCCACGTAGTCGGGGCGAAAACCGGCTGCCTTCAGGGTTTCGACGGCATCGGCTTCCAGTGCGGCATAATCGTTCTCGCCCGCCTCCAGACGGCGGACGACTTCCCTGAGGGTGCGATACAGCAACGGCGCGCGGGTGCGTTCGTCCGGGGCGAGATAGGCGTTGCGGGAACTCATGGCCAGGCCGTCGGGTTCGCGCACCGTCGGCACGCCCACGATCTCGACCGGAAAGGCCAGATCCTCCACCATGCGCCGCACCAGGATCAGCTGCTGGTAGTCCTTCTCGCCGAACACGGCCAGGTCCGGCTGCACCAGGTTGAACAGCCGGGCCACCACCGTGGCCACGCCGCGGAAGAAACCGGGCCGAAAGGCGCCGCAGAGTTCCTGGCCGAGGCCGGGCACCTCCACGAATGTGGTCGCACCGCGCCCCTTCGGGAACATCACCGCCACCGGCGGCGCGAACAGCAGGTCGGCCTGCCGGGCCGCGAGCGCCTCGCGATCCTGATCGAGCGTGCGCGGATAGGTCTCGTAGTCCTCGCCGGGGCCGAACTGCAGCGGATTGACGAACACGCTCGCCACCACCCGGTCGGCCAGCGAGCGGGCCTGATCCACCAGGGCCAGGTGACCCGCGTGCAGATTGCCCATGGTGGGCACGAACCCGATGCGCTCGCCTGCTGCCCGCCACTGGCGCACCCGTGCGCGCAGGGATTCGATGTCGCCGACCGTCTCGAGCGTCATGCGAAACTCTCCTCGGCGGACGGAAAGCGGCCTTCGCGCACGGCGGCGACATAGGCGGCCACCGCTTCCCGGATGCTGCCGCGACCGGCGAGGAAATCGCGGACGAAGCGGGGACGCGGTTCGGGCGTGATCCCAAGCAGGTCGTGCAGCACCAGCACCTGGCCATCCACGTCCGGCCCGGCGCCGATGCCGATGACCGGGATCGACAAGGCCGATGCCACCTCGCCCGCCAGGTCGCGCGGCACGCACTCGAGCACCAGCATGTCCGCGCCCGCCGACTCCAGCGCCCGCGCATCCGCCCGCAGGCGCGCCTGCGCCTCGGGATCCCGGGCCTGCAGGCGGTAGCCGCCCAGGCGATGCACCGACTGCGGCAGCAGCCCCAGATGCCCGCAGACGGGCACGCCCAGCGAGGTCAGCCGCTCCACCACCGGCAGTACCGGCGCCCCGCCCTCGATCTTGACCATCTCGGCACCGCCTTCCTGCATCAGCCGTCGCGCGGCATCGATCGCGGTACGGATATCGGCATGGGTGAGAAAGGGCATGTCGACGACACGCAGCATGCGCCTCGCGCCTCTGGCCACGGCGGCGGCATGATGCACCATGTGATCGAGCGTCACCGGCACGGTGGACTCGAAACCCAGCAATACCATGCCCAGCGAGTCGCCGACCAGCACCACGT
>JALVEM010000150.1 GCA_027030825.1 Thiohalobacter sp. | reverse complement strand
AGCAGCACAGCCTTCTTGAGCCATTCGTTGACCTTCCACTCGCCGTCCACCTTTTCGGCGACCCGGGCCTTGCCGGTATCCAGCAGTTCCAGCGCCTCGTGCACGGCCTCCTTGAGCAGGGGCTCGGCATTGCGCGGCGTGATGTCGGCGCGGCGTTCGAAGGCCTCCTCGATGATGCTGCGGATCTCGTTCATGTCGTCTGTTCTCCTGTGATGATGCCTCAGAGTCTTTCGATGAAGCGACGGATGCGCCAGGCGGCTTCCGTGCATTCCTCCGGCGTGGCGACGAGTGCCATGCGGACGCGGCCGGCACCGGGGTCCGTGCCGTTCGACGGACGGGAGAGATACCGGCCCGGCAACACGGTCACGTGTTCTTCCTCGAAGAGCCGGCGGGCGAAGGATTCGTCGTCGATGGGCGTGCGCGGCCAGAGGTAGAAGCCGGCCTCGGGCAGTTCCACATCCATGACCGGGGCCAGGATGTCGAGCACCGCCTCGAACTTCTGCCGGTACAGGAGCCGGTTGGCGGCGACGTGCTGCTCGTCGGACCAGGCCGCGATGCTGGCCGCCTGGGTCGGCGGCGGCATGGCACAGCCGTGATAGGTTCGATAGCGGAAATAGGCCTGGACGAGATCGGCATCGCCGGCGACGAAGCCGGAGCGCAACCCCGGCAGGTTGGAGCGCTTGGACAGGCTGTGGAAGACCAGGCAACGCCGGAAATCCCGGTAGCCTGCCCGCCAGGCGGCGCCGAGCAGCCCGGCCGGCGGGTGTTCGTCGTCGAAATGGATTTCGCTGTAACACTCGTCGGAGGCGATGACGAAGTCATGCCGCTCCGCCAGCGCAATGAGCTGTGCGAGGCGGTCCTCGTTCAGCACGGCGCCGGTGGGGTTGGCAGGCGAGCAGAGATAGAGCAGCCGGCATCGTTCCCAGGCGGCCTCGGGCACCGCGTCGAAATCGGGCTGGAAGCCGGTTTCCTCGGTGGCATCGAGATAGACCGGCTCGGCGCCGGCGAGCAGGGCGGCGCCCTCGTAGATCTGGTAGAAGGGGTTGGGCATGAGCACGGCGGGCGCGGTCGCATGCCGGTCGACGACGGCCTGGGCGATGGAGAACAGGGCCTCGCGGGTACCGTTGACGGGCAGGACGTGACGATCCGGATGCAACGCGCCTTCCGGCAGGTCGAACCGGGCACGGAGCCAGCGCACGATGGCCTCGCGCAGTTCGGCGCGTCCCTTCGTCAGCGGATAGTTCGCCACCTGATGCAGATGGCTGATGAGCGCCTCGATGACGAAGTGCGGCGGATCGTGGCGGGGCTCACCGATCGAGAGGTTGATATGGGGCAGGGAAGCCGGAGGTTCGGCATCCTCGAACAGGATTCTGAGCCGCTCGAACGGGTAGGGCTTGAGCTGATCGAGTTCGGGATTCATGCGCTCCGGCCGATGGATTCGGGTATGATCCGGAGCAGTGCCCCGGACGCGACAGGCCCGGAATTATACGCCAACCATGCCGATCCGCAGCAATGTTCCTGCCATCGCCAGCGTTCTGCTCGCGGCCACGCTCTGGGGCCTGTTCTGGTACCCCCTCCGGCGCCTGGAGACGGCCGGCCTGGGCGGGCTGTGGGCGACACTGGTCATCTATGCCTCGGCGTGCCTGGTGCTTTTCCCCTTCTGCCTGCGCGGCGTGCGAGCCGTTGCCTGGCGCGCCGACTGGCGCGATCTCGCGGTCATGGCCCTGGCCTCGGGCATCTGCAACGTCACCTTCATTCTGGCAGTGATCGAGGGCGAGGTCGTCCGGGTACTGCTGCTTTTCTATCTGTCTCCGCTGTGGACCATCGTGCTGGGGTGGCTGCTGCTCCGCGAGCGCCCGGCCGCAGCCGACTGGTGGGTGATCGTGGCGGCCATGGGCGGGGCCGTGGTGATGCTCTGGGAGCCCGGGGTGGGGTATCCGTTGCCCGGCAGCCGGGCCGACTGGCTGGCGCTCGTCTCGGGTTTCAGCTTTGCACTCGCCAACGTCGAGATCCGCAAGCTGCAGGGGGTTCCGGTCATCCACAAGACCTTCCTGAGCTGGATGGGCGTGCTCATGGTGGCGCTGGGGTGGCTGGCCTTCAGGGGCGGGCTCGAGCCGCCCGCGGTCGGTCCCAACGTCTGGGCCGCGGCGGCCCTGCTGGGCATGTTCGGCATGGTCGTGATGACACTGTCGGTCCAGTTTGGCGTGACCCATCTTCCCGTGCACCGCTCCGCCATCCTGCTGCTTTTCGAGCTGGTGGCCGGCGCCCTGTCCTCATGGTGGCTGGCCGGCGAAACCCTGCGGCTGTCCGAGTGGGTCGGCGGTTCGCTCATCGTGCTCGCCGCCCTGATGGCCGCCTACCGCCCGGATGGTATGGAAATGATCGCACGCGATGCGTCCGGGGAGGTCAAGGATACGGGGCGCCGACCGCTATCCTGAGTACTCGTCCCGAGTTGCGGTTTTTTCTGATGGAGTGATTACGAAGATGAAAAAGAACTATCCTGTCAGCGGGCAGGAAGTCTCCTACGACGCCAGTCTCAACATTCTTTCCACGACGGATCCCAAGGGTCGCATCACCCACGTGAACGAGGATTTCGTCAAGGTCAGCGGGTTCACCCGCGATGAACTCATCGGCAAGGCCCACAATATCGTTCGGCATCCGGACATGCCCCCGGAAGCATTCCAGGATCTCTGGGATACCATCAAGGGCGGCGATTCCTGGATGGGCATCGTCAAGAACCGGTGCAAGAACGGCGACCACTACTGGGTGAGCGCCTACGTGACACCGGTGATGCGCGACGGCAGGATCGTCGAATACCAGTCCGTGCGCCGCAAGCCCGAGCCCGAGGAGGTCGCCCGTGCCGAGCGCCTGTACGCCGGCCTGCGCTCGGGCAGAAAACCGTACTGGATGCGCTTGCCCGTGCTGCCGTTCAGGGTGCGGCTGATGCTGGCCTTCGTTGCCGTCATGGCATTCACGCTGGCCGTGCCAGCCTGGACCGGGCATCTCGACTGGCGTACCGCAGGCATGTCGCTGATCCTGCCCGCCCTGTTCGTTCTCGGCTATTACCTGTGGGATGTGCGGCCACTGTGCCGGATGTTCGCGCGGGCGCGGGGCATATTCGACAATCCGATCGCCCGCTACGTCTACACCGGTCGCAACGACGAAGTGGGTCAGGTGATGCTGGCGCTGCGACATCTCGAGGCCGAAGCGGCTGCCCTGGTGGGACGCATGGACGACAGCGCCGAGGATCTCAGGCATTCTGCGGATCGGCTGCGCTCCGCCATCGTCTCGAGCAAGCAGAACATCGACCGTCAGCATGCCGAGACCGACATGGTCGCCACCGCGGTCACCGAGATGTCGGCCAGCATCCAGGAAGTGGCATCGAATGCCGAGCGCTCGGCCGAGGCGGCCGGAACCGCGCATGAACGCACCTTCGAGAGCAAGGAGGTGGTCAACAAGACCATGCAGGCGATCCAGGAGCTGGCCAGCGACGTGCAGAACGCCAGCGAAGTCATCGCACGGCTGAGCGAGAACAGCGAGCGAATCAGTTCGATCGTGAACGTGATCACCGGCATCGCGGAGCAGACCAACCTGCTGGCGCTGAATGCCGCCATCGAGGCGGCCCGTGCCGGAGAGCAAGGGCGCGGCTTCGCCGTGGTGGCCGACGAGGTCCGGACACTCGCCAACAGGACCCATGACTCGACCAGCGAGATCCAGGAGATGATCGAACAGCTGCAGGAAGGGG
>JALVEM010000149.1 GCA_027030825.1 Thiohalobacter sp. | reverse complement strand
TAGACCACAAAACCGCCCGCCAGGGCGACCACGACCCCCAGCAGGGTGCCCGCGAGCTGCGCCATGAAGCTCACGCCGCCCATGCCGCCGAAGGCCTCGAGACCGAAGATGCCGGCGGCCAGGCCGCCCCAGGCGCCACACAGGCCGTGCAGGGGCCAGACACCGAGCACGTCGTCGATCTTCCAGCGGTTCTGCGTCATCGTGAACAGATAGACGAACAGTGCGCCGGCCACGGCCCCGGTGACGAGCGCGCCGAGCGGATGCATGATGTCCGAACCGGCGCAGACGGCGACCAGCCCCGCCAGCGGACCGTTGTGCACGAAGCCGGGGTCGTTCCTGCCGAAGAACAGCGCTGCGAGGATCCCGCCCACCATGGCCATGAGCGAGTTGACCGCCACCAGACCGCTGATGGCGTCGATGGTCTGGGCCGACATGACGTTGAATCCGAACCAGCCCACGCTCAGGATCCAGGCGCCCAGGGCAAGGAAGGGAATGCTGGAAGGCGGATGGGCATACATCTCGCCGTTCTTGCCGTAACGCCCGTGGCGATGCCCCAGCAGGATCACGGCCGGCAGCGCGATCCAGCCACCCATGGCATGCACCACGACGGAACCGGCGAAATCATGGAACTGGGCACCGAAATTCGCCTCGATCCAGGACTGCACGCCGAAATTCCCGTTCCAGACGATGCCCTCGAAGAAGGGATAGACCAGCGCCACGAGCAGGAAGGTGGCCGCGAGCTGCGGGTAGAAGCGGGCGCGTTCGGCGATGCCGCCGGAGATGATGGCCGGAATGGCCGCGGCGAAGGTCAGCAGGAAGAAGAACTTCACCAGCTCGTAGCCGTTCTTGTCCATCAGCGAAGAGGCGCTGTCGTAGAAGTCGATGCCGTAGGCCAGGGTGTAGCCGATGAAGAAATAGGCGATGGTCGAGACGGCGAAATCGGAGATGATCTTGACCAGCGCGTTCACCTGGTTCTTGAAGCGCACCGTGCCCACTTCGAGAAAGGCGAAGCCGGCATGCATGGCGAGCACCATGATCGCGCCGAGCAGAATGAAGAGCACATTGGTTCCGGCCATCAGGGTTTCCATCGGTCTCCTCCTGGATCGGGTCGAGAATGGGGCGCCATTCTAGTGCGTTTGCACGCTTTTGTCCCGATCGACGACGAAACCGGATGAAATTGCACCGATTTGGTGCATATCGAGACGATTCGAATCAGTCGCAGGGTTTGGAAAGCGCCCGCTTCGCCTCGTCCCAGAGCCGGTCCAGTGTCTCCGGATCCACATCGGCCAGCGACTTCCCGCTCTCCCGGAGCCGGGCCTCCATGTGACGCACGCGCGCTTCGAAGCGCCGGCTGGCTTCCCGCAGCGCCTGTTCCGGATCGATCTCGAGGTGACGGGCAAGGTTCACCAGAGTGAACAGGATATCCCCGAGTTCGGCTTCCATGCATTCCCGATCGCCCGCTTCGATCGCCCCGCGGAGCTCTTCCGTCTCCTCCTCGAGCTTCTCCAGCACCGGAAAGTGCGAATTCCAGTCCAGCCCCACCCGGGCGGCCCGGCGCTGCAGCTTGAGGGCGCGCACCAGCGCGGGCAGGGCCAGGGGCAGATCGTCGAACAACCCCGCCTCTCCGCGACCGGCCCGTTCCTCCGCCTTGAGCCGTTCCCAGGATTCGCGCTGCCGCCCCGCGTCCGTCTCGCGCTCGCCGCCGAACACGTGCGGATGGCGCCGGATCAGCTTGTCCACGATCCCGGCGGCGACATCATGGAAATCGAACCAGCCCCGCTCCTCCGCCAGTCGGGCATAGAAGACGACCTGGAACAGCAGATCGCCCAGTTCGGAAGGCAGCCGATCCCAGGCCTCGCGCTCGATGGTGTCGGCCACCTCGTGGGCCTCCTCGAGCGTATGGGGAACGATGCTGCGGAAGTCCTGGGCCAGATCCCAGGGACAGCCGTGCTCGGGATCACGCAGCCTCGCCATGACCGCCAGCAGGCGGAGTACGGGATCGGCGTGCTCGTCGAGCGGATCCGGCAGGGACTCTTTCATGGGCGTCTCCGTGCGGTCGGTCGTTTCGGAATTCATGGCTGCAGCCGGAACGCCATGCGCCGGAAGTCGATCTCGAGCCGGAAATGGCCGAGGAAATCGCCGGCGATGACACCCCCGAGATGGAAGCCGTAGGCGGTCTCGAGCGGAAACTGCGGCATGACGACACCCGTGACGTCACGGCGGCAGATGCCGCCCAGACAGAGCCGCTCGGCACGCAGGGCATGGACCTCGACCACGCCGCCGCCACCCCAGGCCTCGTGTGTGCCCCGGGAGACCGGCAGACGCCAGGCCGCCACCGTGGCCTCCGGCAGGAGGCACTCGAAGCCCACCATGCCGGAGTCCAGAAACCACATCAGCGAGTAGTCGTTCAGGCTGCCGCGCGCCACCAGATGCGATTCCCCCGCCAGCCAGCAGCGCGTGCTGTTGCCGGGCGTCGTGCCCAGCCTGCCCTGGGGCAGCAGAACCAGACGGCCGTCGGGAAAATCGAACACCACGTCGTGCTGCCACAGGGCCTGAATGCCCAGCATCCCATCGACTCCGTGCGGACCGAAGAAGCCGGGCAGCGTGGCCTGGATGTCCATCACCTGCACCGGCAGCGGCCCGAGCTCGACGTCACCCACGGCAATGCTGTCGACCGCCGCGTAACGCACCTCCGCCGGCATGCCGCCGGCGAACAGCGCCCGTGTGGGTTCGCCGAGCGAGAGCCCCAGGCGATCCGCCAGTCCTGTATCGAGCAGCGTCTCGCCGGCGCCCGTGTCCAGCGCCAGCAACGCATCTTCCTCGCCATCGACCTTGACCGCGATCACCGGCATGGGGCGATGCTGCCGGAAGGGCGCCTCGGCGCCGGCCTGCGGATCGGCCGGGCGCTGATCGTCGAGCCGCTCGAAGACGGCGGCGCGCGCATGCTGCCCCAGCATGTCGAAATAGGGTGCGGCCAGCCGGTAGCTGCCCGACCGCAGGTAGGCGACGCCCCAGAGCCCCGGCCACAGCGGATCCTCCGGATCGTCGCTGCGACGCAAACGCTCGAGTGCGGCCAGCGGCCGGTTGTCGAGGAGATCGATCTGGATACGCTTCTCGACCAGCGCCGGCTCGTCGGGGCGCCATTCGAGGAGGGCATCGATCGATTCCCGGGCCTGCTCGAAGCGCCCGGCCACGAACAGGGTCAGGGCGTGCTTGTAGCGCTCGAGAAACTCCGGTGGATAGGTGGAATGCACGGCACGCCCCTGCGCTCGGTCCCGCAGGCAAACTGCCATAATGGTTCCGGGATCTCAAGCGGCACGACCGGAGGTGTCGAACAGATAGAGATGGCACTCGCCCCGCCGCGCCAGGGATTCCAGCACCTCTTCCTGCAGGGTCTCGCCCGGCATCCGCCAGGCGAGCACCACGTGCGAGGTGGCCGTCGAGAGCGCACGTTCCAGTACCCGTTGCAACGACTGTCCCCTGCCGGGGAAGACGAGCCGGTGGCGTTCGGGAGGCAGGCGAAAGCGCCGACAGGCCGCCGGCGTGGGCACGCTGGGCGGGGCGATCCAGGTGATCCAGCGCGCGTCCGGATGACTCGACCACTGCCGCAGCAGGCCGCCCAGCATGGCGTGCAGGGCCCCGGCGGGGAGCCGGTGCAGATGGCGGCCGCGGGACCGGACGCCATGCCGGCGGAAGCCGGTGGCGGCAGATGCCGGAGGTTTCGACTCCCGCGGCAGGATCAGATTCAGT
>JALVEM010000148.1 GCA_027030825.1 Thiohalobacter sp. | reverse complement strand
CTGCTCGCCTTCCGGCATGCCAGGCGCGAGGGCAGCCTGCTCAACACCGGCGAATGAGCTGCCGGCCGGGACTCAGGAATCCTGCAGCCGGGCGAGACAGGCGGTCCGGATCGCTGCCGGTACCTCCGTTTCCGCTGCCGGGGCCTGCGGGTACGGCTGCAATCGTTCCTCGAGGCGGGGCTCTTCCGGTGCCGTCATGGGCGCGGGCCCGTCTGCTGCCGGGGTGGCCGTCTCCCGGGATTCCGGGACCAGGATGTCACCGGTCTTCATGTCGAGCACCAGCATGGGCGTTCTCCCCGATGGCGCGGCTTCGGCCGCCTTCATGGAGATTATCGGCCGGTGCGGCCGGGGATTGAGTCGATCGGAAGACGGAGGCCAGATGATGGGCCTGGCGGGTGGTCTCGGGCAACCGGTATTTCGGCGTGCAGGCCAGCACCAGCTCCACGGCACGCTCGAGGCTGACCTTGTGGCCCACGGAGACGTAGACCGGCCGGACGTGGTCCCGGGTACGCAGCACCA
This sequence comes from Thiohalobacter sp., assembly GCA_027030825.1. Taxonomy (GTDB): domain Bacteria; phylum Pseudomonadota; class Gammaproteobacteria; order Thiohalobacterales; family Thiohalobacteraceae; genus J048. The sequence goes on along the minus strand of JALVEM010000148.1, from coordinate 3,239 downwards.
TGCCGATGCGCTCCCCCCGGTCGATCAGGGGAGCCATGTCTCCCCGGCGCGGCCCGGGTTCCCCGGCCTCGCCGATCAGCCGGCTCTTGGCCACGCCGATGGTCGGCAGGCCGGTGATGACGCCGAGGTGGCTCGCCAGCCCGCAGCGACGGGGATGGGCCACGCCCTGGCCGTCGCAGAGCACCAGATCCGGGACCCGGTCGAGCATCAGAAAGGCGTCGAGGGCAGCGGGCAGTTCCCGGAACGAGAGCAGTCCCGGCACATAGGGCCAGCAGGTGGGGCGCCTGAGCAGCACGGATTCCACGCGCGTGAGCTCGGGAAAGCGCAGCACGACCACGGCGGCGCGAGTGATGCGCCCGCCGTCCTCGAAGCCGATGTCGAGCCCGGCCACGAGGCGGATGTCGCCGAACAGGTCTCTGGCCAGGACCTCGCGCGCCAGTTCGGACTGGACGTTGCGCGCATAGGGAATGCTCACCCGCCAGGGATGCGGGCTGGCGTAGTCGGGGCGCTGCATGTGCGGGGATCAGTCGAACGAGTCGAGCGGGCTGTGCCAGGGATCTTCCGTGCGTTCCAGATCGATGCCGTAGTCCTCCCGCTCGATGTCCAGCGAGCCCGACCAGTCTTCGGGCGCCTCGATGGGCGTCAGGCCGAGATCCAGCCAGGCCTCCGGGTCCAGTTCCTCGATGGTGCCATCGAAATACTGGATTTCGATCGTCTGATCGTCCTCGTCGATGGCGACGATTTCGAAATCCTCGCCCGTGGCGGTACGATACCAGTCGCCAACGCGGGGTACGTATTCGGTGGCCATCGAACACCTCCGGTGTCGTGCATGCGCCTTGTGCTTACCTACTCCTTATAGGACCGGAATCGTGACTGTGCAAGAAAGCAAGAGACGCGCCATGCCCACCGCCGCCGAGCGGGGCGGCTGATCCCATGGCCTGGTGGGGCAAGCTGCTCGGCGGCGCCTTCGGTTACATGCTGGGCGGCCCGCTCGGGGCTTTGCTGGGCATCGCGCTCGGCCATCGCCTCGACAAGGGCGTGGACGGCTTCGAGGGCGAGACGGCGGAAGGCTGGTCGCCGGGGGAGCAGGAGCGGGTGCAGGCGGCCTTCTTCACGGCCGTGTTCTCCGTCATGGGCCACCTGGCCAAGGCCGACGGGCGGGTCGCACCGGACGAGATCCGGCTGGCCGAGGCGGTCATGCGCCGGATGCGACTCACGCCGGAGATGCGCGAGGCCGCCAAGGCCCTGTTTCGCGAGGGCAAGTCGCCCGGTTTCGATCTCGACGCCGTGCTCGACCAGCTGCGCCGGGAATGCGGCCGCCGCCGCAATCTGCTGCGCATGTTCCTGGAGATCCAGCTGCAGGCGGCCTTCGCCGACGGCACCCTGCACGATGCCGAGGCCCGCATCCTGCGGCACGTCGCCGCCCGTCTGGGTTTCTCGCCGCAGGAACTGGCGCAGATGGAGGCGATGGTGCGCGCCGCGCGTCACTTCGCCGGCGCCGGCGCGGGGGGCGGGGCATACCGGGAACCGACACCGGCGAAAGACCGCCTGAGCGAGGCCTATGCGGTGCTGGGCGTCTCGCCCGATGCCTCCGATGCCGAGGTCAAGAAGGCCTATCGGCGGCTGATGAACCGGCATCACCCGGACAAGCTGGTCGCGCGTGGCCTGCCGGAAGAGATGGTGAAGATGGCGACCGAGAAGACCCAGGAGATCAAGGCCGCCTACGAGACCATCCGCAGGGCGAGGGGGAAATGAGAATCCAGAATCCAGAATTCAGGATTCAGAATTCAGAAGCTGGAAGCGAGGGCAAGAAGCCCGGGATTTTTCACCTGCCATTTCGGGCGAGCGGTTTTCTTCTTCGTCATTCCGGGCGAGCGGTTTTTCTTCTTCGTCATTCCGGGCGAGCGAAGCGAGACCCGGAATCCAGAACCCACGCTTGCCCATGCCGCCGTGGTTCTTTTCATTCCTGGATCCCGGATCGGCGCTGCGCGCCGTCCGGGATGACGGAAGAGTGGGGTCATTCCGGCCAGGCGAGCGGTTTCTTCTTCGTTATCCCGGGCGGGCGGTTTTTCTTCTTCGTCATTCCGGGCGAGCGAAGCGAGACCCGGAATCCAGAACCCGCGCTCATCCATGCCGCCGCAGTTCATTCCCTTCCTGGATTCCGGATCGGCGCTGCGCGCCGTCCGGAATGACGGAAGAGTGGGGCCATCCCGGCCAGGCGAGCGGTTTCTTCTTCGTTATCCCGGGCGGGCGGTTTCTCTTCTTCGTCATTCCGGGCGAGCGAAGCGAGACCCGGAATCCAGAATCTGCGCTCATCCATGCTGCCGTGGTTCATTCCCTGCCTGGATTCCGGATCAGTGCTTCGCACTGTCCGGAATGACTGAAGGAGTGGATTCCGGATCGGCGCTGTGTGGCACAATATCCACCACATCCGATTCCTTGCTTCTGAATCCTGGATTCTGGATTCTGGATTCTATTATTCAGGCCAGCGAAGCCGGCCATTCTTCCAGCTTTCAGCTTCTAGCTTCCCTCCTTCCCCTCCAGCCCCAGGATGAAGTCCCATTGCGCCTTGGTGACCGGCATGATGGAGAGCCGGTTGCCGCGCCGCACCAGCGGCAGGTCGGCGAGTTCCTCGTACTGTTTGAGCTCGGCGAGCGGGATGGGGCGCTCGAGATGGCGCACGTATTTCACGTCCACCATGTACCAGCGGGGATTGTCGGGATCGCTTTTGGGGTCGTAATACTTCGCTTCGGGGTCGAAGGCGGTGGGATCGGGGTAGCCCTCGCGCACGATCTCCATGATGCCGACGATGGCGGGCTCCTTGCAGTTGGAGTGGTAGAAGAAGGCCAGGTCGCCCGGCTTCATCCGGTCGCGCATCATGTTGCGTGCCTGATAGTTGCGCACGCCGTCCCAGTGGTCGACGCCGGCCGCCTTCAGGTCGTCGATGCCGTAGACATCCGGTTCGGATTTCATCAGCCAGTAGTTCATTTCCGGTTCCTGGGATCTCTTGCGGTGGGGGAAGGATACCAGTTCGCCTCGGTCACCACGCCCTCGAGCGGCACGTCCCAGGGCGCGGGGCGGAGGGTGTCCACGCGCTGGCACTCGTAGGCCAGCCCGATCAGGTGGGGATGACGCCAGTACCGGTGGGTGCGCAGAAAGGCGAAGGTGCGGTCGTAGTAGCCGCCGCCCATGCCCAGCCGGTGCCCCTGGTCGTCGAAGCCCACGAGCGGCGTGAGCAC
>JALVEM010000147.1 GCA_027030825.1 Thiohalobacter sp. | reverse complement strand
AGCCGATGTAGCCCAGACCGCCCACACAGAGCACCACACCGTAGAAGAACAGCAGCGTGTCCCATTCCGCCCGGGCCAGACGCTGGAAGATGTCGAATGGCACGGGATCACCGATCTGGCCGTTGTTGCCCGGCTGCTGGTCCCGGCTTGCCGTGACCTTTAGATAGAAGCCGAAGAGCTGTAGATAGGCCAGGCCGGTCATCATGCCCACCATGGGGGGCAGATGAAAGAAATTGTGGAAGGAAACGGCGGTCACGATGGTGGCCAGAAACAGCAGCATGATGCGTCTGGCACCACGCTTCATGACGACCCGTTCGTCCAGCACCTGCGGCAACGCATCGGGTATCGCGAAATGCATCAGGATCGCGGGCACCAGAAAATTGACCAGCGAGGGGATGAACAGGTGGAAGAAGGTCCAGAAATCCACGATACCCTTCTGCCAGACCATCAGGGTGGTGATGTCGCCGAAGGGGCTGAACGCGCCGCCGGCGTTGGCGGCCACCACGATATTGATGCAGGCGAGCGCCACGAAACGCCGATTCTCCCCGCCCACCGCCAGCACCACAGCGCACATGAGCAGCGCCGTGGTGAGGTTGTCGGCCACGGGTGAAATGAAGAAGGCCAGGAACCCTGTCAGCCAGAACAGCTTGCGGAAACCGAAACCCTTGCGGATCAGCCAGGAGCGCAGGGCGTCGAAGACGAGGCGTTCCTCCATGGCGTTGATGTAGGTCATCGCCACCAGCAGGAAGAGCATCAGCTCGGCGTATTCCAGGATATTGTGTCGGAGAGCCTCTTCGGCCTGAGAAGAAAGCCCATGGGCAGCGGCATACCAGCCGATCATTCCCCAGATCAGGCCGGAGGCCAGGATCACGGGCTTGGACTTGCGCAGGTGGGTGAATTCCTCCGCCATGACCGCCAGATAGGCGATCACGAAGATGATCAGGCTGGCATACCCGATCCAGTGATTCACCAGAGAAACCGGGTCGCCCCCCTCTCCGGCACAGGCCGTTCCGATGGACAGGTACAGCAACAGGCCCAACCCGGCACGTGACAGCATGTGCAACCCCGTACTCAGAACACCAGATTCATCATGAGCATCATGACGACGATGAAGAGCACGGTCATGATGCCTCCGGCGCGCATGTAGTCCGGCACCCGGTATCCGCCGGGCCCCATGATCAGTGCATTGACCTGGTGGGTGGGAATGAGGAAGGAATTGGACGTGGCGATGGCCACGGTCAATGCGAATACGGCCGGATCGGCGCCCGCCCCCAGCGCGATGTTGACCGCCAGCGGCACCAGCAGCACGGTGGCGCCCACGTTGGACATGACCAGGGTGAAGAAGGTGGCCAGCACCGCGATCGCTGCCTGGATCACCCAGGCCGGGGTGTCTCCGAGCACGGAGAGCACCTGCTCGGCTATCCAGGCCGCCGTACCCGAGGTCTCCACGGCGAGTCCGAGGGGAATCAGGCTGGCCAGCAGGAAGACCGTCTTCCAGCTCACGGCCCGGTAGGCCTCCTCGATGTCCAGTACTCCGGAGAGCACCATCCCGATCGCCCCGGTCAGCAGCGCCACCGAGAGCCGGATGTCCGTGAACAGCACCATGAACAGGGCAACGCCGAAGAACACCAGCGCCCAGCCCACCTTGTGGGGCCGCAGCTCCTCGTGCGGATATTCGGTCGTCACGACCACGAAGTCCGGGTTCTTCTCCAGACGGGCCAGGGCATCCCAGGTCGTGTGCACCACCAGGGTGTCGCCGGCCTGCAGGGGCATGTCACGGATGCCCTCGCCCTCGCGGTAGGTGCGCCCCTGGCGGTGCAGCGCCACCATCGCGATCCCGTAGGTCTTGCGCATCCAGACATCGCGGGCGGACTTGCCGATCAGGGAGGATCCGGGTGGAATGACGATCTCGGCAATGCCTGCGCGGGTGGCCGCGAGCGAGTCGGCGAACACCTCCAGATCCGGCTTGAGTTCGAGCCGGTACTTCTCGACAAACTGCTGAAGGTCTTCCGGCGAGGCGAGTACACCGAGCACGCTGCCGGCTTCGATGCCCAGATCTCGCGCCAGCGCACCCGGGCCGATACGCAGGTCGTCGGAACCGCGCAGCATGGCGATGACCCGGATCTTCTCGTCATGCTCGATCTCGTCGAGCGTCTTGCCGACCAGCGGACTCTCCGGCGGCACCAGGATCTCGAACACCTCGTAGTCGATCCCGTAGACCTTGCGGAAATAGTCCATGGTGCCCGTGGCGCGAGTACCCTCGGTCTCGCGTACCGGCAGCACATAGCGCCCCGCGATCACGAAATACAGGATTCCCGTCAGGACCAGCGCCACACCCACCGGCGTCACCGAAAACAGCGACCAGGTCCCCATCTGCTGCTCGGGAGGAAGCGCCTGGTTCGACGTCAGGATCAGATCGTTCAGCAGGATGAGCGGGCTGGAACCCACCATGGTGACGGTGCCGCCCAGAATGGCGCAGAACCCCATCGGCATGAGCAGCCGGGACATGGGGATCCCGGACCGCGCCGAGATGCGCGAGACCACCGGCAGGAACAGCGCCGCGGCCCCCACGTTCTGCATGAAGGAGGAAATGAAGGCCACGGTGCCGGAGATGATGGGGATGATCCGGGTCTCGGTCTTTCCGCCGATGCGCAGAATGAAGGCGGCCACCTTGCTCATCAGACCGGTGCGATCGAGACCCGCCCCGATGATCATGACCGCGATGATGGATATCACGGCATTGGAAGCGAAGCCGTCGAACAGCCGCATGTTGTCCACCAGCCCCTCTTCCAGCCCCATCCAGGGTGCCAGCAGGGTGGTGAGACCCAGCAGCACCATGATGGTCACGGCCGCCACATCCACCTCGACGATCTCGAACACGAAGAGATAGATCGTCAACAGCAGAAAGGCAGACACCCAGGCGATCTCGATCGTCGGGACGACCCGTGACAGCCAGATCCCGAACGCCGCGAAAAGTACGGCCGCCACTACCCTTGGAAGCGTCAGAAACCGATCTCCGCCCTTTTTCAACCTCGACTCTCCTCTGCTCTGCACAAGCCGTCCCGGATACTGAATGACGCACGGGGCGCAAGCCAAGGCCCAGGCATCGCAAGGCCTGCAGAAGGGCGCTATGGTACCTGTTATGGCGGTCGGACTCCACCTTCGGCCCGCTCCCGCCTCGGTGCAATATGCGGGCTAGCGAGCTCCCGAAGCCGTTACTTTCGGCAATGCCTCGCAGGAATCCGGATCGACATAGGGTACGCTCTTGCACTCCTCGAAGATCCTCGCCGTGCAATGCCTGCAGACTGCCTTGTCGAGTTTCTGGAAAATGGCGCGCAGGGCCGCCTGCTTGGACTGGAACACGTTCCTCGGGCCAATCTCGTCGAGCGCCCCGGATTTCTCGAGCGACTCCCAGAGCCCCTGCTTGACGTGGATGAGATAGAGGGCGCCACCGCGTGCGCGCCGCTTGCGCGCCTCGCGGGCGAGCAGCTCGGCCCCCGACAGATCGGCGAAATTGATCCCCTGGCAGACGATGGCCAGATGCTTCACCTCGGGATGCTCGCGCTCCAGCCTGAGGAAGTGCTCCTCGACATGGCTGACCGAGCCGAAGAACAGCGAGCCGTCGATGCGCAGGATCCGCAATTGCGGACAGCGGGGCAAATCCTCGGCGCTGGAGAAGGCGCGCTTGTGCAGGCGTGGATCCGGCACCCGGTCGGCGATGTTGGGCTGCGAGGTGCGCATCAGATAAAGGACCAGCGAC
>JALVEM010000146.1 GCA_027030825.1 Thiohalobacter sp. | reverse complement strand
CCGTCGCCGAATGATCTGAATCAAGGCCCGGGCGGACGGCACCGGGAGAATGGCATGTATCACCTGTCACTTTGCTCGCAGACCAGGATATCCATGACCATCACCCAACGCCGCCCCCGATTGCCCGAGGTGGCCCTGCCGGCCATGAACCGAGTCCATGCCGAGGAGCTGGCCCTGCTGGAGCGGCTGGCACGGACGCTCGAGGCCGGCGACGAGGCCGGCATCGACGCCCTGCTGGCCGAATTTTCGGAACACATGGAAGCCCATTTCGCCGGCGAGGAACGGCGCATGGAGCAGGCCGCCTTTCCGCCCTACCCGATGCATCGCGCGGAACACGACCGCCTGCGCGCCGAACTCTCGGAAGTGCGTGAGCGCTGGGCGCGCGAGCGCGATCCGGAGGCCCTCGCCCGCTGGTTCTTCGGCGACTACTGCGACTGGCTGGAGACCCACGTGGCCACCATGGATCATGTGACCGCTGCCTTCCTCGCCGCCCGCGGAATGGAGTAGATCGCATTTCACGTCCTCACCCCTCACACCTCACTCCCCAGCGGGTTTCTGCGGGCAAACAACCCTTTCGTGTACAATTTGCGCACTCACGTCCACCTTGCGAGGCAGTCCAGTCCGTGGAGCAGTACCGGGGCACGACCATTCTCTCCGTCCGGCGCGGCGGCCGTGTGGTGATCGGCGGCGACGGCCAGGTCACGCTCGGCAACACCGTCATGAAGGCCAATGCGCGCAAGGTGCGCAGGCTCTATCACGACCGGGTGCTGGCCGGCTTCGCCGGCGGTACGGCGGACGCCTTCACCCTGTTCGAGCGGTTCGAGGCCCGGCTGGAGAAGCATCAGGGACATCTGGTGCGCTCTGCCGTCGAACTGGCCAAGGACTGGCGTACCGACCGCATGCTGCGCCGCCTGGAGGCGCTGCTGGCGGTGGCCGACCGCGACAGCTCGCTCATCATCACCGGCAATGGCGACGTGATCGAGCCCGAGGGCGGCCTGATCGCCATCGGTTCCGGCGGGCCCTACGCCCAGGCCGCGGCCCGTGCCCTGCTGGAGACCACCGAGCTGGGCGCCCGCGAGATCGTCGAACGCGCCCTGGGCATTGCCGCGGATATCTGCATCTACACCAATCACCAGCTCACCATCGAGGAACTGGCGAGCGGGGAGGGCGGCTGATGGCGACCATGACGCCGCGCGAGATCGTCCAGGAACTGGACAAGCACATCGTCGGCCAGGCGGCCGCCAAGCGCGCGGTCGCCATCGCCCTGCGCAACCGCTGGCGCCGCCAGCAGGTGGCCCCCGAGCTGCGTAACGAGATCACGCCCAAGAACATCCTCATGATCGGGCCGACCGGCGTGGGCAAGACCGAGATCGCCCGGCGTCTGGCGAGGCTCGCCAATGCACCCTTCATCAAGGTCGAGGCCACCAAGTTCACGGAGGTGGGCTATGTCGGCCGTGACGTGGAATCCATCATCCGTGACCTGGTCGACGTCGCCATCAAGATGCTGCGCGAGCAGGCCATGGAGAAGGTGCGTCACCGGGCGGAAGAGGCGGCCGAGGAGCGCATCCTGGATGCCTTGCTGCCGGCGCCCTCGCGGCCTGCCGGCCTGTTTCCCGCCGAGCCGGTGCCGGTCGACGAGAGCCAGCAGGAGACGCGCCGGAAACTGCGCAGGCTGCTGCGCGAGGGAAGGCTCGACGACCGCGAGATCGAGGTCGAGGTCTCGGCCGCGCCCTTCGGCGTGGAGATCATGGCGCCGCCCGGCATGGAGGAGATGACCAGCCAGCTGCAGAGCCTGTTCCAGAATCTGGGCGGCGGCCGTACCCGGCGCCGCAAGATGAAGGTGCGCGAGGCGCGTCAGCAGCTGGTCGACGAGGAGGCCGCGCGCCTGGTCGATCAGGAAGACATCAAGGCCCGGGCGCTCGAGCTCGTCGAGCAGAACGGCATCGTGTTTCTCGACGAGATCGACAAGATCACCGGCCGCAGCGAGCGCGGCGGGCCGGACGTCTCGCGCGAGGGCGTGCAGCGCGACCTGCTGCCGCTGATCGAGGGGTCCACCGTCACCACCAAGCACGGCATGGTGAAGACGGACCACATCCTGTTCATCGCCTCGGGAGCCTTCCACCTCTCGAAGCCCTCGGACCTGATCCCGGAGCTGCAAGGCCGTCTGCCGATCCGGGTCGAGCTCGACGCCCTGTCGGTGGAGGACTTCGTGCGCATCCTCACCGAGCCGGACGCCTCGCTCACCGAGCAGTACGCCGCGCTCATGGCCACCGAGGGCGTGACGCTGGAGTTCACCGAGGACGGGGTGCGCGAGATCGCCCGGGTGGCCTGGGAAGTCAACGAACGCACCGAGAACATCGGCGCCCGGCGCCTGCACACGGTGATGGAGCGGCTGCTGGAGGAGATTTCCTTCGAGGCGGCCGACCGTGCCGGCGAGCGCATCCGCGTCGATGCCGAATACGTGCGCGAACGTCTCGCCGACCTGACGGCCGATGAGGACCTCACGCGCTACATCCTGTAGGAGAGATCGCACCATGAGCATTCGTCCCACCGAGATCAAGCTGCACAAGCAGTCGCGCATCCTCGAAGTGACCTTCGAGGACGGCTCCACCTTCAACCTGCCGGCCGAGTATCTGCGGGTCTATTCGCCCTCGGCCGAGGTCCAGGGGCACGGGCCCGGCCAGGGGGTGCTCCAGGTCGGCAAGGAGGATGTCAACATCGAGAACATCCAGCCGGTCGGCAACTACGGCATCCAGCTCTATTTCGACGACAACCACAACACCGGCATCTACGCCTGGGACACCCTCTACGATCTGGGACGCAACTACGAGAAGTACTGGAACGACTATCTCAAGCGTCTGGAGGCCGCCGGCCACAAGCGGCGCGATCCCTCGGAGATCATCTGACACCGGCATGGGCAGGGGGGCGACGGCATGGACGAGGAGCTGACCGACTTCGGCTACCGCAAGGTGCCGGTGAAGGAGAAGGCGCGCCGTGTCGGCGCCGTGTTCGATTCGGTGGCCGACCGCTACGATCTCATGAACGACCTGATGTCGTTCGGCATCCATCGTGCCTGGAAGGCCTTCACCATCGAGATGAGCGGGGTGCGCCCCGGCGACCGGGTGCTCGACGTCGCCGGCGGCACCGGTGATCTCACCGCGAAGTTCGCCCACCGGGTGGGCCGGGACGGTCTGGTGGTGCTCTCCGACATCAATGCCAGCATGCTCGAGCGTGGCCGCCGCCGGCTGCTAGACCGGGGCGTCGGCGGCAATGTCGCCTTCGTCCAGGCCAATGCCGAGGCCCTGCCCTTTCACGACAACCGCTTCGACTGCGTCAGCATCGCCTTCGGCCTGCGCAACGTCACCGACAAGCTCGCGGCCCTGCGTTCGATGTACCGGGTGCTGCGGCCCGGCGGCCGCCTGCTGGTGCTCGAATTCTCCCGATTGAGAATCGGTGCCCTGCGACCGCTCTACGACTTCTACTCCTTCACCGTGCTGCCGGCCATGGGCCGGCTCGTGGTCAACGATGCCGAGAGCTACCGCTATCTGGCCGAATCCATCCGGGTGCATCCGGATCAGGAGGCCCTGCGCGAGATGATGCGCGAGGCCGGTTTCGATGCCGTCGACTACTTCAATCTCAGTGGCGGCATCGTGGCCCTGCACCGGGGCTTCAAGTTCTGAGGCCCGCGCCCATGGCCGCCGCCGACAGCCTTCGCGCCGCACTCGAGATTCTTCTCAACCGGCTGCTCGCGCTTGATCCGG